>CAJFUA010000073.1 GCA_904420085.1 uncultured Eubacterium sp.
GCTTCGCACTTGTTATTTTCTCGCTGACGCGCTAGGTAAAAATAAATACTTCGCTTCGCTCGTGCTTATTTTTCTGCTAGCGCGTCATAGTATTTTTCCAGTATCTTGGTGTCGATTCTGTCCAGTTCTTCTTTTGGTAGGATGTGGAGCAGTTTCCAGCCAAGATTTAATGTCTCGATAATGTTTCTGTTGACGCCCATACCCTGACCTACAAATTCGGATTCAAATGCCTTACCGAACTCAAGGTACTTCTTGTCTGTCGGGGATAATTCGTCTTCACCGATAACGGAAGCAAGGGCTCTGGCATCTCCTACCTTTGCGTAGGCGGAGAACAGCTGGTTAGCAATATCCTGATGGTCGTCTCTTGTAAAGCCTTCTCCGATACCGTCCTTCATAAGACGGGAGAGGGAAGGAAGTACGTTGATCGGCGGGTAAATACCCTGTCCGTGCAGAGAACGGTCCAGTGTAATCTGTCCTTCCGTAATATATCCTGTCAGGTCAGGAATCGGATGGGTAATGTCGTCGTTTGGCATGGTAAGAATCGGAATTTGTGTCACCGAACCTTTCGCACCTTTTACAATTCCTGCACGCTCATAGATAGTAGCCAGCTCACTGTAAAGATAACCCGGATATCCTTTACGGGAAGGAATTTCACCTTTGGAAGATGAAACCTCACGCATGGCCTCGGCATAGGTTGTCATATCTGTAAGGATAACCAAGATATGCATGTCTTTTTCGTAAGCTAAATACTCAGCAACCGTTAAAGCAACTTTCGGTGTAATCAGACGTTCTACAACAGGATCATTTGCCATGTTCAAAAACATTACCGTATGCTCCAAGGCGCCGGATTCCTCAAATGATTTCTTAAAGAAATCCGCCACGTCATTTTTAACACCCATAGCGGCAAAAACAATAGCAAACTGCTCGTCATTATCATCTCCAAGGGAAGACTGGTTTACTAACTGTGCTGCTAACTGGTCATGTGGAAGTCCGTTCCCCGAAAAAATAGGAAGCTTCTGTCCACGAATCAGCGTAGTAAGCCCGTCAATGGCAGAGATACCTGTTCGGATATAGTTACGTGGATATTCACGGCTGACCGGATTTAAAGGCATACCGTTTACATCCCTTTTTTCTCCGGTTACAGCAGGAAGTCCATCAATAGGTTTTCCGATACCGTTGAAAGTTCTGCCTAAAATATCCTCAGAAAGAGCAACTTCCATGGGATGCCCGGTTAATTTGGTATGTGTGTTGGAAAGAGACATACCCTCAGAACCTTCGAAAACCTGAATAATTGCTTTATCTTCGTAAATTTCAATAATACGTCCCAAACGTTTTTCATCACCGTCGTTCATTTTAAAGGTAACGATTTCGTCATAGGCTGCATCCTTTACGCCTTCCAGAGCAACCAAAGGTCCATTTATTTCACTGAGTCCTAAATATTCAATCGCCATTTTGGAAATACCTCCTTATGCGTTTTCTGCCAGAATGTCTGCATAGAAATTATCAATTGCAACTTTATAGTCGTCAAACATGGAAAGTTTATCGTTTGGAATGTCATACTTAATGGAAATTACCTTTTCAAAAATATTATTTTCCTTCAGTATGGACATTGGAATACCAAGACCAATAAGCTTTAATGCTTTTTCGTGTAAATAAAGTATCGTTTTCATCATCAATAACTGTTTCTTTAACGGAACACATGTATCCTGCTCATGAAATGCGTTCTGCTGTAAAAATCCCAGACGAATGACTCTGGCAATCTCCAATGTCAGTTTCTGGTCATCCGGGAGAACGTCACTACCAATTAATTTTACAATTTCCATTAAAGAACTTTCCTGATTTAACAATGCGAGAATCTGTCCTCTGCAGGATATGAAATCAGGTCCTACGTTGGTGTTATACCAGTTGGCAAGTTCGTCAACGTACTCGCTGTAACTGGTCAGCCAGTGAATGGCAGGAAAGTGTCTGGCATAGGCAAGAGATTTATCAAGTCCCCAGAAACACCGTACAAAACGCTTTGTATTTTGTGTAACCGGCTCGGAAAAATCGCCACCCTGCGGAGATACCGCTCCGATAATAGAGATGGAACCTTCCGTGCCGTTTAGATTTTCCATATATCCGGCTCTCTCATAAAAGGCAGACAGACGGCTGGCAAGATAAGCAGGGAATCCTTCTTCTGCCGGCATCTCTTCCAATCGTCCGGACAACTCACGCAAAGCCTCTGCCCATCTGGAGGTGGAGTCTGCCATAATCGCTACATGGTAGCCCATATCCCTGTAATATTCAGCAAGGGTGATACCGGTGTAAATAGAGGCCTCACGGGCTGCAACAGGCATGTTACTGGTATTGGCTATCAGTGTGGTTCTGTCCATCAGAGGATTTCCTGATTTCGGGTCAATCAATTCTGAAAACTCTTCCAGAACCTGTGTCATTTCGTTTCCACGCTCACCGCAGCCGATATATATAATAATGTCAGCATCTGCCCACTTGGCAATCTGATGCTGGTTCATAGTCTTTCCTGTACCGAAACCGCCGGGGATGGCAGCAGTGCCGCCTTTTGCCAGCGGAAAGAGCGTATCCATAATTCTCTGTCCGGTAACAAGAGGCTGTGTGGTGCCGTATCTGGTACTGATTGGTCTTGGTTCACGAATCGGCCATTTTTGTGTTAAAGAAAGGTCTAAGGTAGAACCGTCCTCTTTCTGAATGGTGACGATGGTATCGTTGATGGTGTATTCCCCATCCATGACCACATCAATGACTGTTCCTTCTATGTAAGGAGGAACCATGGACTTGTGTACAATGGCACGGGTTTCCTGTGTCTCAGCAATGATTGTTCCACCGGAAACATAGTCACCCACAGATACAGTAACATGGACATCCCATTTTTTTTCAATATTCAGCGAGTTTACATTCACACCTCGGGATATAAATGCACCGGACTGCTTTTCAATTTCACTCAGAGGTCTCTCGATTCCGTCAAAAATATTGTTTAGAATGCCCGGCGCCAATGTTACAAATATGGCGCTGTCCGTACCGTAAACAAGTTCACCCGGTTTCAGACCGCTGGTTTCTTCATATACCTGAATGGTGGTCATCTCGGATGTAAGACCGATGACTTCGCCAACTAATCTCTCAGAACTAACGTATACCATCTCGCCCATTTTAAAGTCTGTTTTACCTTTAATGTAAACTACAGGACCGTTAATTCCATATATTTTTCCTGTCTTTTCCAATGATATGCCTCCTACAATGTAATCGCGAAATTCTCCTGTTCTTCAACAAGACGTGTCTTAAATGAATAATCAATCAGAATATTTTTTTCCGGAACAATGGTTCTTGTTCCGCCTAAAAAATCCTTATCATATACCTGAATATTAACATGAAAAGATTCTTTTAACGGATTCAGTAAATGGGAATCTTCCGAATCAATATATACAGTAATATTCAAATCTTTGTAAGTTTCCTGAACACTGGAAATTTGAGATTTCAACAGTTCCAGATATTCCGGTGTTTTTCGATATTCTGCAATTTTGTTTCGAACCATCTCGAAGATCTTCGATTTTATTTCAGACTGTTTATTTGTAAGCTGTTTTTTTATAATCATTTGAGAGGAAGCCAGATTCTTTTTGGAATTTGCCCGAACCTGATTCATGCGCGCATGTTTGGAATCTTCAGACAATTTTTTTGCAGATTCTTTGTAAATCTCTAGTTCGTCATCCAAAGATTTTTTATAACTGCTTAAAGATTCCACGCTTTGGTTATTGGCACTTTCCAAAGAAATACTGCGAAAATGCTCCATTTTTTCTTCAATCGTCATTGCATTATGTCCTTTCTAAAGTTTAATTCCAATGGCTTCATTGATATATGTGGTGATGAAGTTTTCCTGTCTTCCGGAGCCATGCCGGTCAGGAATTTCCACAAGCAAAGGCTGTCTTCTGTTTAGTTTAATCTCGTCAATTAATTCAGGAATTTCAAAACTTAATTTTTCTGTGATCAGCAGAATACCAAGAGTTCTGTCTTCCAAAACTTTTTCTACTGCGGCTTTCGCCTCTTTACGACCGTGGGCTATCTCACCTTCTACACCCGCAAGGCGCATACCGGTAAGTGTATCCACGTTGTCGCTGATTAAATACATCTTCATAAATGCCTCCTGTCAGGGACAATTTCTTATGCAATATGTGTAAGGATAAGGAATGCAACAATGAATCCCCAAAGAGCAATACCTTCTGCCAGAGCAACGAAGATCAGCGCCTTACCAAAAATACTGGAATCTTCACTTAATGCGCCAAGGGCGGCACTGGCTGAGCTGGCAACAGCATAACCACTGCCGATACAGGAAAGCCCGATGGCAAGTCCGGCAGCAATAAGACCAAGTCCGCTGGAAACGGTGGCATTATCTGCTACAGCAGCGTTTGCGGTGCTTGTAAAAAGGAAAATGGTTGCAAAAAGAAACGTTCCAAAGAAAGTCAGGCAGTTGGTTAAAACTGTTTTCTTAAAACGTCCTTTGTTCTGCTCACCGATAAAATATACGACAACCGGAAGTATAATTGTAAGTGTTAAAGCTACTAAAAATAAAACATTCATAAACATAATAAATTCCTCCTGATGTTTCAATAAATTTGTTTCATTATGATTTGTTTCTTTTTCTATATGGAACGAACTCTCTGCCGCTTCCTTCATAGAAACGACCGAAGATTTCGTAGTATTCCAGACGAAGGACCTGAATACCAACCACCAGACCTTCCATTCCAAGAACAATAACATTTCCGATGATGACAACAAGGATATTTGCCTTTCCGCCGTTTGCGGCACCGGCAAGGGTCATAACAACCTGCATCATGGCGGCATGGCTGATGGCGAATACGCCGATACGCAGAAATGATAATGCGTTGGACAAATAAGTAATTAAATAGTCAAAAAGTTCAAAAAATGCCGTGGCCGCGAAAATTCCCGGGGAATCTTCAATAGGCTTTTTCTTCTGCAATATATTTTTCAGCGGTTCCTCTAAGAATATCAGCAATAAAGGAAGGGCGAACATAACAATCAGCAGAGCGGTACCCGGTAGGGGATTGCCTGTCATATAAAGAGCAATTACGGCAATAATACTTGCGTAAAAGATAAATCCGGTTACGGCATTTGGCCCAAACAGCGCTTTTCCTAGATTTTTCTGCTTTATGGCATTGACAATATTTAAAATCATTGTACTCAAAATGACAAAAGAGCCGAAAATGAAAGCAGCCACAAGGACTACGTTTATCTTACCTAAAAAAGGAAGTGTAATCATGGAGTTTAGTGGATGTATCACAGATTCAAACTCAAATCCGAAGAAACTTCCGAACAGCGTGCCAAAAATACAGGAGAAAATACCTGCGGCACAGACAATGCCTGCCAAATCCATTTTCTTTACTTTATACAATATAGCACCGCCAATAACCAGACACAGTCCCTGCCCCAAATCACCAAACATGATACCGAAAATAAAGGCATATGTGATGGTTAAAAACAGTGTGGGGTCAAATTCGTTATATGCCGGAAGACCGTACATCCGCACAAACATTTCAAAAGGTTTAATCAACTTAAAGTTTTTCAACTTTGTCGGCGGTTTGGTTTTATGGTCGTCCACGTCATCACTGACAATGCAGACCACGTTTACGTCATTGTCCGTCTCTTTACGAAGCTTTCTGGCTTCTTTTGTAGTCATCCAGCCACAAAGAACCTGAAAGGTTACACCGGAATCTCTGGTAACGGCGGAAAGTTTTCTCACATCAAAGTTGGCGTAAGCCGTCTCGATTCGCCGAATGGATGAGACCAGTTTTGTTTTATGTTTTTCTATGATTTCATCGATTTCTGATTCTTTGGAATGAATCTGCTCTTTAATTTCGTCTATCTTTCCGGCAATGTTCAAACATTCGTCGTTTGGAAATCCCTTGTATTTTTTGGGAATAACAATCTCATCAAAATGAATGTTCTTAAAGTCTTTCTCAACATCTTCAAAATAATCTGTCGGTGCAAAGAATACGCCGTAAACATATTCCGTTTCTGACAGCGTAGGGATGAAGATTGCGTTAATATCCGGGTCCAGATAGGATTCGAATTTATCAAAGCCTACACGTGGAATTTTTCCAAAACGGTATTTGAAAAAGTCCATGTCATAAATTCTTTTCAATGTATAATTTAATGTTTTAAAAGGCGCCAGCGTTGCATAATCCGTTTCCAGCTTCTGAATATCTTCTTTTAATTCGGAAATCCGGGTTCTGACATCCAGTAAATCGTCCTCGATTTTGTCCAGAAATTTTTCAGCGTCAATAACGTTGATTTCTTCATATTTTACCTTTTCGGGACTCTTAACCAGTTGCAGCAGTTCATGACTTTTGTTTAAAGCTGCCTTAAATGGATTTTCTTCCGTAAAGGTTGTAAACTGTTCTGTGGAGCCGAACTCCGTCAGGGCATTTTCCAAATGTATGTCATGCTTGCTTAAATAATTGTTTACCAAATAATCAATTTGGGCTTTGGGTCCTGCAAGAGTGACAAAACTCATTTTCTCAATCATTATAATACCCCTTTCTTTCTGTTAATATAGTGTGAAATGGCATCCGGTTTATACCCGTAACGGATACATTCCATGGCAGTAACAACCTTTGCCACTTCCAGATTCTTCAAATGCAGGTATGCGTTGATACATGCCAGAGAATAAGGTGACTCCTTGAAGTCCTTTGTATATATTTCATTTAGAATACCCCCAAACTGGGTTTCCAAATCATCCACATGATTAAATCCGTAAACCCGGCCATAATAGCAGGTATCCAATGTCTGAAAGAAGATATCATCACTTTCAGCTTCGACAAAATCTTTGATGGTGGTATGATCTAAATTACAGTTTATCGGAATTAAGAATGAATAAATCTGTGAGTTTGTAACTGTGTAGTAATGCTTCATTCTGTATATCCAGAGAATATTTAACAAATCAACCTGAGTGCCGAAAATATTTATAAAATATTTTTTTTCACCCTTTGGAACAAAATCATTCATATGGTTCCATATATAATTAAAAAAGAATAAGTCCAGAGTCATCTCATAATCAAAAAGATTAGGATTCTCAAGCAGAGAAACTTTTTTAATCGGTTTTTCGTAAATGGAACCGGATAAATTTTCAATAAATTCTTCCATAGTGGATGAACCAATCAGGTGATCGATATTTAGTTTTGAGTGACGCTTAAAATGTTTGTCTACCAGTACAGGAAGCGCTGTATTTCTGCTGTCCATAATATTCCGCATGCAGGTTTTCAAAGTAACGATTTCATATTGCATAAAATAAAATTCCAAATATCGTTTTTGGGAATTTCCTGCAAAATGATAAATCTTTGAAAAATCCCGGTAAGTTGAAAAGGTCATACGCCCTTCCACCTCGCCACGGTGTGCCTGACTTGCATCCATATTGGACAAAACTCCTGCGTAAGAGGGAAAGGTCTGTAAATAACTGATTAAGTCAGGTACAGATGTAATTCCCGTGATTTCTTCATATTGTGCCGGAGAAATCAGATTTTTTTTCATGGCTCTTATTTTGGTAGTCATGCCACTGTAAGCGGTAAGCCTTCCGTTTAACATGGATTACTCCTCTATGATTTTCTTAAAAATTTCTTCAGCCAGAAAACTGCTTTTTTCCTTATATAAAGAGTCCAGTTTTTCAATGTCGTTTGCACAGTCTTTTTTGTATTTTTCAATCTCTTCTGCACTTTCCTTTTCAAGAGATTTTTCGTACTGCGCAATTTCGGCATCAACCTGTTCTGCTAAGTTTAAGTCGAAGTCCTGTTTCTGCCTGCTAATATATTCGGCATATTTTGCCTTTTCATCCTGAGTTTTACGCATGATTTTGGCAGATGCAGAATCAATTTCAGCAAGCTGGTCAATGATGCTGTTAATATCCTGGCTCATAATAAACCTCCCTTGTATACATAAAAAGTCCCGGTATCTTACCGAGACATTAACCTGGGGTAAGAGTACAAACGCACCCACCTTGGTACTTCGTATGTATTTTACTACTTTTTTCAAAAAATACAACAAAAAACTTGAAAAAGTTAATTAGAAAAATTAAAATCCTATAAGAATAAGTAAAATTCAAAAGATTAGAAATATATGGATGAATAAGGAGAAGAAAATGAGACTTAGAAATGTACCTGGTTCCAGAGAGGCAATTGCAGACAGTCCATTGGCGGTAAATGAACCGGTTTTGCTGAAAGGAAATTGGAGCAAGGAGTTTGGGAACGGACATCCTGTCAGAATTGAAATAGGGATGGGAAAAGGAAAATTTATTACCACACTGGCACAGCAGAATCCGGATATTAATTATGTAGGAATTGAAAAATATTCCAGCGTACTGATTCGTGCCATAGAAAAATGTAAAGAATTGGATGTGCCAAATCTGCGTTTCATACGAATGGATGCGGAATATATTTGTGACGTTTTTGAAAAAGGGGAAGTGGACCGTATTTATCTGAATTTTTCAGATCCGTGGCCGAAGGACAGACACGTCAAGCGGCGGCTTACCTCCAAACAGTTTTTTCAAAGGTATGATGCCATACTAAAAGAGGACGGAATCGTGGAATTTAAGACGGATAACGATTCTCTGTTCCAATTTTCTTTAGAACAGGTGGCGGAAGCAGAATGGCATCTGACAGAGCAGACATGGGATTTGCATAGGGATGAGCGACTGATGAAGGGGAATGTCATGACAGAGTATGAGGAAAAATTTTCTGCCATGGGAAATCCGATACATAAACTGATAGCCGGGAGATAATATATATAATGATAAAAAAGACGTTATCCTCTATTTGATGTAAGAAGGATGACGCCTTTCTTTTGGCAGATTGGCTTGTTTATTTTTTTGTTTTCTTCCGCATTCTGGTAATAAAATTCGGTTTTTGACTGCCTTGCCGCACCTTTTCATTTTTTAGTATCGGTAAATCAATGTTCTTTTCCGCTAGCCGTCTGTCTACGGTGTCTTCCATTAATCCGGTAATCACGGCAACACATGGAACGCCCAGTAGCATACCGACAACGCCGGCAAACCAGCCGCCGATGGTAATGGCGAAAATAATCCACAGAGGACGAAGTCCTGTAGAATCACCTAAGATTTTCGGACCGATAAGGTTTCCGTCCATCTGCTGGATAATGATAATCAGGATGCCGAAAACGATGGCGCTCTGCAACGAGTAAATACATAGCAGTAACACGCACGGAATGCCGCCGAGAAACGGACCAAAATACGGAATCATATTCGTAACACCCACCACAATGCTGACAAGCAGGGCACACTCGGCAAAACCAGGTACACCGAAGAAACTGATAATCATCATACAGATGAAGCAGAGAATGCCGATAATGAGGGAGTCGATCATTTTTCCATCGAGAAAGTTACTAAAAATTCTGATGGAGCGCTTTGCAATGTTCCAGAGTTTTTCGGCACGTTCCTGTTTAAAGAAAGCAAATACCACACGTTTGATGCCCCGCGCCTGCATTTTTTTGTCTATAATCAGGTAGCAGGATACGATAATGGCAACAATAAAATTGAAGATAAATTTTAAAACGCTGACACCGGTTGCAACGATAGTGGTTGTCAGTCCGGAGATAATCTTACTTAAAGTGTTTTGCAAAGTAGAATCCGTGTTCGTAATCATGTTTTGGATATATTTAAAATCAATGTCCGGATATTTCTTAGACAGACTGTTGATAAAATCCATAATGGAGTTTGCCCACGCAGGCATTTTATTTAACAGTTCCGTAAGGCTGTTGATGACTTCCGGAATCAGGAAAATTAACCCGACGGTTGAGGCACCGATAACCAGCAGGTAGGAGAATAAAATTGCCAGCAGCCGGTTTAATGCATCATTTCTGATATGTAGCCATTTTTTAAAAACTGTTTTGCGCATCCATGAAACCAAAGGGTTAATCAAAAAAGCAATCAGTATGCCGATAAAAAATGGAGACAATGTAGAAAGCAGCGTATTCAGGGTGGCTGAGGTAGACTCCCAAAGAAAAACGGCCCTGATAATGACAGCCATTACCAAAACGGTAATGATACTGTAAATACTGATGGTAAAATAACGGCTGTTGCCCTCAAATTTATTTTTATCGTTCATAAAAACTCCATTCCGCCACCTTCATGCAGTGGCACAATTCATAATGAGGTATGATGATTCATGCAAAATATCCATATATAATCACTAATATAATAAGTATAAATAGAAAATGGAATAAGCACAAGAGAAAAAAAGGAAAGCATAAAAAGGTTATAACCGGATTGTGCATGTTTTGTATATTTTTGACAGCTTATTTTTAATAAGAAAATTCTTCAGTTTTTTAGCAGAAAATTCTCCGGTATTGTAGTAGATTTTGATTAAGTATGTTATAATAAGAAAAATTTTGTAGCGGAGTGATCAGAGGATGCAGATTGGGAATAAGAAAAAAAGTATATGTTTCTTATTAATATTTGCCATGCTGCTGTCAGGCGCTTTTTGGGGAAGTGCTGAGGCAGATTCTCTTATCATGGAACAGAACCGATGGGACAGTGTGGTATCGGAAGATGGGGCAATCCAACCGGCTCCGTCTATATGGAATTTCCAAAAGAAATTTTATAAGACGGCAGGAAACAGAGAAAATCCATCCAGAATGCAGATTCCGAAAGGACAGAGTTTTTCACCGGAAATACGCATGGAAGAACTTACCACCCGGAATATTTCAGTAGAGTCCATAAAAACCACAGGAAAGTTGCGTCAGAAGACGGGGGCGGTTCCGGTTCGTGTTTTTGATGGTACGATAGAAGAAAATATATTATTTTTGTATCCGAATACGGAGCAAAACGCTCAAATACAAAGTAATGTAACGATTGTCAGGTATATTCATCAAAAGGATGGGAAAAAAGAGGCTGTTCATATGCTTGGTTAAAAAAGAATATGAACGGAGGAAAAGACATGACAGAGACAATTACAGTGATTGTATTGGCGGTAGTTGCGTTCGGTGCAAGCGCATTCGGTGTCTGGTATATCAACCGTGGCGATGGCGAAAACGAAATCGAAAATGACAGCACAGACACAGAAGAATAAAGCAGCTACATAAAGAACTTTCCGGGAGTGATAATCTTCCGGGAGGTTCTTTTTTGGCTCTTTGTTAAGAGCCGGGATAGAGTTTAGAGCTGCTTTTTGTTTCATCATAAAAATAACACAACAGGAACAAAATGATTAAAGTCAGGGAAAGAGGGAATAATAAGAAATATCCCTTTTGGTATATGGCTGATCTTGGAAGGACTTTTTGCCTTAAACAGGGGATTTTTCGGGACACAGAAAAGGGATTAAAAAAAATGAAGAAATTGTAAAAAATATCTTGAAAAAGTAAAAAAACTGTTATATAATAGCATTCGTTCCGACACAGAACAATGAAATATTTTGCGCCTCTAGCTCATTTGGTAGAGCACCTGACTCTTAATCAGGGTGTGCAGGGTTCGAGCCCCTGGAGGCGCACGCGGGTACCGGTTTGGACGTTCAATCGTCTGGGTTGGTACTTTTTTTCACGTCTGAATGAGCGATGCATAAAAATAAAAGAACATTTGGAGAGAAATGTTTGTATTCCGAAAAGTTGGTCAATTTCCCGTAAAATCGTAAAATTTATTAAATTGTATCTTTTAATGCACAAGTGGATATGATATAATAATTACGAAAAAACGGTCAAAAGGACGGAAAGTCGGAGAACGATAATTATGAAAATAGCAAGGGAATATTATTTAGAGCAGATAAAACTTCGTGAAAGAAATGGATTGATTAAGGTTGTTACCGGTGTAAGAAGATGTGGTAAGTCATATCTTATTTTTAACTTATTTCGCCAGTCCCTATTAGATAGAGATGTGCCACAAGATCATATTATTGCGATTGCATTGGATGGAATTGAGAATGAGCAGTTAAGGGAACCCCATGCACTCTATAAATATATAAAGAGCTTATTGGTTGATGAAGAACAATACTATGTGCTTTTGGATGAAATTCAGTTTGTAGACCGCTTTCATGAAGTGCTAAATAGTTTGTTACGTATGGAGAATGTAGACATTTATGTGACGGGCAGTAATTCAAGATTCCTTTCTTCTGATATTTTGACAGAATTTCGGGGAAGAGGGGATGAAATACGAGTATATCCTCTTTCGTTTTCAGAATTTGTTATGGCATTTGAAGGAACAGAAGAAGAAGCATGGATAGAATATATGACTTTCGGCGGTTTGCCAAGAATTTTATCAATGAAGACTTACGAGCAGAAAAGCAAGTATTTAACAGATCTGTTTAAGGAAACTTATGTAAAAGATTTAGTTGAGCATAATGGCATTAGAAATACAGAAGAACTAGAGGAGTTAGTTAATATTATTGCTTCATCTATTGGATCACTTACAAATCCAAAGAAGTTAGAAAACACATTTAGAACTGTGGGAAGAAGCGAGATTGCAGATAAAACAATTAAAAAATATTTGGATTATTTGAAAGAGGCATTTCTTATTGATATAGCTTTCCGGTATGATATAAAAGGGAAGAAATATATTAATACACCAAATAAAATTTATTTTGTGGACCCTGGTCTTAGAAATGCGAGGCTTGGATTCAGGCAGATAGAAGAAACTCATCTTATGGAAAATATTATTTATAATGAATTGAAAAGAAGAGGATATTCTGTTGATGTTGGACTTGTTGAAATTCGTGATAATGTTGATGGAAAACGAGTACGTAAACAATTAGAAGTGGATTTTATTGCTTATAAAGGCAATAACAAGTATTATATACAGTCTGCATTTTCTATTCCAGATGAGATAAAGAAGATGCAGGAGGAACGACCATTATTAAACATTCCCGATTCTTTTAAAAAGATTGTGATTGTAGGAAACTATATCAAACTGAAACGTGATGAAATGGGGATTACAACAATGGGGATAAGGGAGTTTTTAAAAAAAGAGAATAGTCTGGATTTGTAAATTTTATTTAAGATGGCAAAGCGAGAAGTAGAGCCGTTAAGATAAATTCTTTCAAAATTCACTTTTCAATGTGTCATAAAAGCGTTTCCATATCATAAAACTCTCATAATTACAAGTCTTTTCATTAAAAGAAAGAATGGTAAAATTACTAGTATTATACATTGGTACGTCTCACAGTAGAGAAAAGACGTAAAAGACAAAATTTTTGTACAGAAAGAAATGGGGAGGATAAGGTAATGAAGAATGTACTTAAGAAGGGAATTGCGTTTACAATTGCAATGATTTTGGGACTGAGCAATGCAAATATGCAGTCTTTCGTTGTAAGAGCAGAAGAGACAGCTAACGAGGAAAGAAATTTAGAAACAAAAAACACTATGAGTAGTGAAGAATTTTGCGAACCGGAAGTAGTAGAGGAAGTTGTGTCAGACAGGACAGCAGACTCTACTACTTTTTTATTGTCCAATGGAATGAAACAGACAACATACTACTCTGATGATATTTATTTTACAGATGAAAAAGGTAAATTATCGGAGTATGATAATGAACTTGTGAAACTTGATAAAAATGATAAGAAAGAAGTTTTAAGTTCTGTAGAAGTCAATAAAAATGAAAAAGACAAGTATAAATACGTAAATAAAGAGGGTGATTCCAAACAGTTTTTACCAAACAAATTGTCGGGTGAAACGCCGGTTGTAATGACGAAAGATAGTTATGTATTATCCTCTGTCCAAAAACAGGAGAAAGAACTTAATTTATTTTTATTCCATTCCTGGGATGTTTGTTTGCCAAAATATCTTTTTGTTTTTTCATTGAAACATGAGTGTATATTTCGGTGGTTTGTATGGAACTATGTCCCAACATTTGCTGTATATATCTGATATCTACATCTTCTTCAAGCAAATAGGTAGCAAAGGAATGGCGGAACATGTGTGGTGTTATATGGAGCTTGATATTAGCCAAAGAAGCATATTTGTTTATTATCGCTCTAACAGACTGCTCTGAAAGGCGATGATTTAAACGGTTAATAAAAAAATAACCGGAGATTTGTATGTTGTCATAAAACTCAGAATAGTAGAGGCTTAATGCTTTCATAACATCAGGATTACTAACTTGTATCTTTCGTTCCCTTGCCCCTTTCCCGTAGATATCAATATCTCCACTGATTAAATCAATATTTTCAGGTTTTAAAAAGCATAATTCAGAAATTCGCATTCCGGTGGCGAAGAGCAGTTCGATTACGGCGATATCACGCAATGTACACTTTCTCTGAAAATCAGTTTCAGAATTATCCAGTTGTTTGTAAACAATAGATAGAAATTTCTCTATAGTGTGGAAAGGGATTGTTTTGGGAAGAACATGTGGTTCGCGGAATTTTGTTTGGATTTTATTAAAGGGATTAAATGTGATTAAATCCCTATACTCCAGATAATGAAAAAATGCTTTTAGACTGGCGATTTTACGTTTAACGGTTTTGGGTTTGAAATTAATATGAAGAGTAGAAATGTAATTTTCCAGTTTAGGGATTGAGATAGCAGCATCAAAGTCATTGGTAGTGTATTCTTTATATTGCTTTAAATCGATACGATAGGCTTTGAGTGTTTTACGATCCAATCTTTTTTGAAATTGGCAAAATATTAAATATGTGTTGATGGTGTCTTGTAAATTGTTCATAGTGATTCTCCTTTGTATGTTATATTTTTGATGAATAATATTGTAGTACGAAACATGTTTGGGGAAAAATAGTTTTAAAGATTTTATAAAGACAATGCAGGGTATCGAAAAAGAGAAGATGGAGGAGGGAGCGATAAATATAGATTCTAATGCGGAGATAAAAGAAAACAATTATGCGGAAAGAGTCGGAGCTATCCGGCTCTTTTACTTTGACGTTTGGTTTGTTTTTTATCATCCGGTCTGCTATAATAAGAAACGTTCACAAAATAAAAAACAGGGGGACACAATGATAGTAAATATTGCAGTTTGCGATGATAAACAGGAAGTTTTAAATATTATCAGGCAAGAGCTGGTAAAAGCCGCAGACAATTTGAACATTATCATAGAAACTTTTCTATACACAGATGGTAATGAAGTTGCTGATTTGATATGTAATCAAAAAGAAGATTTTGATATTTTATTTCTGGACATAGACATGCCGGATATTTCGGGCCTTGAAGTTGCGCAAAAGATTAGAAAATCAGGTTCGGACATTATTCTTATTTTCATTTCTGCACATGAACAGTATGTTTTTGAATCCATTGATTATTCCCCTTTTAAATATATTAGAAAAAATAAAATGGTCGATGAAATTGAAATTGCGTTAAAAAGGGCGTACAGACGTATTTTAGAGGAAAGAGGAAAAAGTATTGTTACCAAAACAGAGGACGGAGAAGTATGTCTGAAACATTCAGATATTATGTACTTTGAAATGAATGATAGAAGGATAAACATCTTTACGAATGATACACGGAAGAGAGTTATGATTGGGAGAAAAACGATAAAAGAACTTTACAATGAACTGGACGACCGGAACTTTGTTCAGATACATAGCGGATGTATCGTCAACACAAAATACATCGATCAATATTCCAATCATGACATAACACTGGACGACGGAACCAGACTGATTGTCAGCCGGAGCAGGATTAAAGTAGTAAAAGAGACAATGGCAAGATATTGGAGTGAAAGAGTATGATTTTATTTTATTGGATGATAGAGTATGGCGCAACGTTCATGGAAGCCGTCGGATGTTGTTTTTTTACGAAAATATTTATAGAAAAAAATGCAGATACGGATAAAAATCAAAAAAATAGAATTATGATATATTCCGCATTGGCGTCTGTTCTGGTGATGCTGGCAAACAAAGTTGATTTATTTTCATTTACCAACGGAATGTTAGGGATTTTTATTTTATGGATGCTGCAGTTTATCATATATCGGCGCAAATATAGTATATTAGCGTTATTAACGTTAATATATGCGGTAATTGATTCGGCGATTGACTTGCTTGTAGCACAGATATGGGGAATTGCATTTGATATGAAACCAAGTTACCTGTTAAATATGCAAAGTCTGAATCGCTGTGGATGTATTTTTATCAGCAAACTAATTTTGTGCATTTTGATTTATTTAGTGTATAAATATAATAAAAGTAAATTGGATATTCCGAAAAAGTACATATTGATTATATGTTTTATTGCCGGAACATTAATGAGTTTCGATTATTTCATTATTGAGAAAAGCATAGCAATAGAAAATCGGATAATGGAAATACTTTCTGTCGTGTTTTTTGTGGCTTCCATCATACTTATTATACTAGTGTTTAGTTTAATTCTGAAATTGGCAGAGAATTATAAGCAAAAACAGGATATTTCTTTATTGGAATTACAAAATGAAATGATTGTAAAATCTGAAAAAAACACGGAGCAGGTTTTTAATTTATGGAGAAGTAGTATACATGATTATAAACATAAAATTTTTGCGATAAAACATTGGCTGGATGAGGGGAACATTGAAAAGGTAAGAGATTTTATAGAGAAAGAAAGTGAGAGTCTGTCACAAAAAATCTTTTACATAAAAACAGGGAGTGCTATGGTTGATGCAATTATAAATACAAAGCGGAATATTGCTGAGGAAAAGGGGATTGTTTTTTCCATAAATGTGGCAATGCCAAAGATGTGTATAGTTTCCGACTTAGACCTGGTATGCATTTTAGGAAATTTGATAGATAATGCAATTGAAGCCTGTGAAAAACAGGATAAGAAGCATATGGAAGTTGTTGTAAAAGAAATTAAAAAATTATTAATTATTAAAGTAATCAATTCATATCAAGGGCAGTTTACAGAAAAAACTGTTACGACAAAGAAAGAAAAGTACCTTCACGGAATAGGCTTAAAAAATGTAAAAAGTATTGTGGAAAAATATGACGGAACATATGAAATGAGCAAAGAGAAAGACGAAGTGGTCACAAAGATTATGATATTAAATACGAATGAAAAACAGCCTTGAGAAACAGTCTCAGGGCATTTTTATGCAAAAAAGTATAAATTAATTACCAAAAAATCCAAAAACATGACCGAAAAAACCATTTTCTGTTTAGAGAGGATTTTTGTGATATGATACTTGCGGGCAATGCGAAAAGCATTGCCGAGGGGGCAACCTCAA
>CAJFUA010000074.1 GCA_904420085.1 uncultured Eubacterium sp.
GTGGTTTTATTTTGATACCTATTTTTCAACCTGTATAAAATTTTCAATGTTCTTTAAATTAGCCTTGACTTTTTATTTGCAGGCTATTTCATAAAGAAATTTTGGTGATATGTCTGCCTGTTCTGCCAACTGCTCTATCGTATAACCCTGACGTATTCTTAAGTTCCTTATTCTGACATGTGAATAATTACATTTCATTTTTCTCCCCCTTTTAGCCGCCGATAGCTATTATATAATACCAGAGCTAAATTTTTTCATATTTTGGAAAAAGTACGCTGCTTCGCCATTAAAATCCATTTTTCTACTTTGAGAAGTATTTTTTTTGATTTTTTGACGATATCTAATCATAGAAATTTCCCACAAATAATAAACAAGAGGTATCTGAATGCATATGATTACCATTTGCAACTTCAGATACCTCTTATCAATTTATTTAATTTTCCTTAATTCTTTCTCATATTTATAATCTTCCTGTTACTCCATGCCCCATAATAATACTTTTTCTTACTTTTTACGTAAGCTCTTACCCGCACATAATACTTCTTTCTTGCCAGTTTTGAAATTGTGACATAACTTCTCTTAGTAATTCTGCGTTTTTTTGCTTTCTTAAAAGATTTATTTTTACTGTACTGAATCTGATAACCGGATGCACCACTTACGGAGCTCCAATAAATATATGCCTTTCTCTTAGATTTTTTATATCCAAAAGGTCTGCTCATTTTTTTCGGCCGTACAATGACAGAAACAACTTTCGTTTTATTGCTTCCATCTTTTGCAGATATAGTAATATTGACTCTGCCAGCCCGGTATGTTCTGACTCTTCCTGTCTTGCTGTCTACCGTTGCAATTCCTGTATCCCCGGAACTGAATTCCAATTCTTTATTTGTGGTATTACCCGGCCATACGCTGGCATTTAATTTAAAACTTTTTCCTGCCGTAACCACTTTATTACCTGATACAAGAATTTTTTGTGTCAGTACTTTTCCTTCGTATTTAAGTGTATATCTTCCCGTGTTACTGCCATAAGGATATATTTTTATATAATAAGTTCCTGCCGGCAGAGTTTCTTCATATACATAAGTCTTTGGATTTTCTTCAGAGGCACTATAAACATTCTGTTTAAATGTCTCAATGTAATCTTTATCCCATATCTGGAAATAAGAATCCCTGATATAACTTGTATATATGAAACGAATTGTTTTTCTTGATTTCAATTCCACTTTATAAAAGTCTAATGCATCATCCTCTGAAAGGAATCCTGTAACAGTTTGGTTTAGATTAAGGTTTTGTGCAGTGGCAAAGGTATCGTTGTTACTGCTTTCGTTATTATTTGCGGCTTTAAAACTTGCCCGTACACGATATCCTCCTACATTTTTGCCATAACCATATATTTTTAACGCATATGTACCCGGTTCCAGTGCTAAAACATCTGTATGATTTTTTGGAGCCGTGTCGCTTGAATTATAAACATTCGTTCTACAATATTCTTTCGTTAAATCATAATTATATATCTCAATATATGAGTCTTCCACACTCAGTCCCTGATAATCTATGGTCAGCCAACCGGCTTTATTTATTTTTACGGAATAAAAATCTGTTTCCCCTGAACTGCTGATTTGTCCGGAAACCCTGCTGCTTTTCTGTCTTTTCTTCAAGTTCTTTTCCCCTGAATATGACGGATCCCACAACTACAATAAATATGATAATCACCAAATACATGTCTGTTTGTATTTTCTCACTATCTTTTATAAGATACATGCAATAAAAATATAATTCTGTCCAGTGTCCGAAAGTATACGATATTTTTTATTTTAACACTGTAAATAATACCGTCATCTTTATAACTGTAAAAATTTTTTGCTTTCTTTATCGTCCTGAACTCTAACGCTGACCTGATAGATTCTTCAAGTTCTTCTTCATCATATGGTTTCTCAAAATAGCGAAAACAGTGTAAATGCGCATACGCGTGAAATTTGGGGTCTTCTAATGAAGTTGTGACAATGACCGGCGTAAATTTATACCTGTCTACTGTTCTGATTGCTTCGATAAATTTTAATCCTGAAATATCAGCATATTCCGTTGTCTTTAAAATAATGTCTACAATAAACAAGTCTATGCTGTATTCCATAGCGTATCGGTATGCTATGTCACTATTTTGGGCTTTTAAAATCACGACATCTTCAAACTTATCCATTAACTGGCATATTTTATCCATGCTTTCATCATGGTCTTCAATGATTAACACCTGTTTATCCAAGGAATCCATTCTATCCCCCTTTGATATTTTATTTGGTATTTTTTAATAAATTATCTATTTCTTTAGTAATATTATCACATTCACTATAGTTCAGTCTGCACAAATGTGCAAGCAGACGCATCATAAATGAAAACTGCTCATTCCGATTCATTCCTTCAAATTCATATTCAAAATGTCTTTCATCTCTAACTTCACCAAATAAAATATAATCGGATGAAACATGAAACTCTTTCTTTAATTTATTCAAATGTGTGAGTGTAATATTATTACGACCGCTTTCCATTCTCTGGTAAACTGTATACGCGATATCCAGCCGCTCCGCCATCTTCTCCTGTGTTAAGTGGTGGCTGGTTCTCACATTGCGTAATCTTTTCGCCTTTTCTAAATCCTGATTTGTAATTTCTTTTTTGTCCATATACCACAATCACTCCAAAAACTTTAATTATTAAATTCTAGTTTCTTTTCCAAATCTAGACCATGACACTTTTTGTCATGTATAACTCCACTTTTTGTCTTGTTCGTAGTATATGCAATTTTGTTCAAAAAACAGAAATCCCTATTCTTATTTTGTCCACTGTCTCAGATTAATAATTTCCAATAAGATACGCTCTATTGCTATTTGCTCTCTATTATCCAATTTATATACTAAATTAATAATATAATCTGAAATCTCCCATTCTCTCCCTTCCAATATAAAATCGCAACTTACATTTAATGCTTTTGCCAGCCTGTACAACACTTTTGAGGAAAATCCTTTCTTTCCGGCTTCTATTTCGTAAAGAAACTTTGGTGATATGCCCGCCCGCTCTGCCAGTTTTTCAATCGTGTAACCTTGGCGCCTTCTCAGGCTCTTAATTCTGGTATTTGAACAATTACATTCCATATTTTTTCCTCCTTAAAGTCGCTAAATGCTATTATATAATAAAAATTAGTTATTTTATATATTTTGGAAAAAGTATATTTATTTCATTCAAAAGACTATTGTTTCAACATTTTTCGACAATTTTTTTACTTTTTCCAAACAAAAAAAGATACCATCTTCTGATAGTATCTACGCTTATAGAAAGACATTACTCTTTGAGACATAAAAAAAGAAAGGGGCGTATACTTCAACTTATGTTGGCATATACTTCCCTTTCGTATATTCTTCACATTTGGAATTTTTTTACACAACACCCTGTGCTGTCATAGCCTCTGCTACCTTTTCAAATCCGGCAATGTTTGCGCCTACTACGTAGTCACCTTCAAAACCATATCTCTTGGCAGCATCATCGATATTGTGGTAGATGTTTACCATAATATCTTTCAGTTTTGCGTCAACTTCCTCAAATGTCCATGAAAGTCTTTCAGAGTTCTGTGACATTTCAAGGGCTGATGTAGCAACGCCGCCGGCATTTGCAGCCTTACCGCCAACAAACCATACACCGTTTTCCTGTAAGTATTTTGTTGCTTCGATTGTTGTAGGCATGTTTGCACCTTCGCACACAGCTTTACATCCGTTTGCTACTAACTGTTTTGCATCATCAAGATGTAATTCATTCTGTGTCGCACATGGAAGAGCTATATCACACTTAATCTGCCATACGCCACGTCCTTCATGATATTCTGCTGAAGGTCTTGCAGCAGCATATTCTGTAAGTCTTGCTCTCTTTACTTCTTTTACTTCTCTGAGAAGTTCTACATCAATTCCTTCCGGATCATAAATCCATCCTGTTGAATCTGAACATGTTACACACTTAGCACCCATCTGATGCGCTTTCTGGATAGCGTAAATAGCAACATTACCTGCACCGGATACGACTACAGTTTTTCCTTCCATGGATTCACCATGGCATTTAATCAACTCTTCTGTTAAGTAAAGTAAACCGTAACCTGTTGCTTCTGTTCTTACTAAAGAACCGCCATATGTAAGTCCCTTACCTGTAAGCACTCCTTCGTATAATCCACGAATTCTCTTATACTGTCCGAACATATAACCGATTTCTCTGGCACCTGTTCCGATATCTCCGGCAGGAACGTCTGTATCTGCTCCGATATATTTGCAAAGTTCTGTCATAAAGCTCTGGCAGAATGCCATTACTTCTCTGTCTGATTTACCCTTAGGATCGAAATCAGAACCACCTTTACCTCCACCAATTGGAAGTCCTGTCAGGGAGTTTTTGAAAATCTGTTCGAAACCTAAGAATTTAATAATTCCAAGATTTACTGACGGATGAAGTCTCAAACCACCCTTATATGGTCCGATTGCTGAATTAAACTGTACCCTGTATCCTGTGTTGACCTGTACCTGTCCCTTATCATCTACCCAAGGAACACGGAACTTAAACTGTCTTTCCGGTTCACAGATTCTTTCGAGTAAAGCTTCCTTTCTGAATTTTTCTTCGTTCTTTTCGATTACAGGTCTCAGAGAATCTAAAACTTCATCTACTGCCTGTAAAAATTCCGGTTCACTGGCATTTTTCTCATGAATCTTTGCCAATACCTCGTCTACATATGACATTGTGTAGCCCTCCTTAATATATTTTTCTTAATCTAATGCACGTTGAGACACTCGAGTCGGACTCCTTCTGAAAGTCTTATCCGACTGATAAATTATCTACTTTAGCACACTAAAGAGCATTATATATGAATTTCTTAATTTTATCAAGTAGGGACTGTATGAAACTTTATTTTATAACGCGAATCTTTATTATACTTTATTTTATTAATCCGTCACAAAATAATTGTAACTTTTGCTCATATTTTGCCATATTTGAATCTGTACGGTAAAAAATTATTTATTTCATTTTAGGTTTAAATATTAATGAAGCTAAATAACCAAATATAATCGCTCCCGAAATTCCCACTGCGCTGGAAGTAAATCCTCCTTTAAATAACCCCAGCACGCCAAACTCATTGATTGCTTCTTTCATTCCTTTCCACAAATTATTTCCAAATCCAAGCAGCGGTACAGTGGCTCCACAGCCTGCCCATTTGGAAAAAGGTTCGTAAATCCCAATAGCTCCAAGCAGCACTCCCAAGCAGACCAGACCGACCATCAGCCTTCCCGGCGTGAGTTTTGTCTTATCGATAAATATCTGAACAAAAGAACAAATCAAACCGCCAATCAAAAAACTTTTTAAAAAAATCATTCCTTTTTTCTCTCCTTCATATTTTCTTCTTACAAAAATTCTCTTATTCTGTTTTTAACAGGATTCTATCTGCACCAGATGTGCAATTCCCGGCACACTGTTTCCCTCATTGAAACTGACCGGGGACATCAACGCCCCTGTGGGAATAAACAAAACTTTTTTCCATGCCTTCTTTTTCAACTGTTTAAAAACATAGGAAGTCAGAACTGTCGCAGCACATCCGCAACCGCTTCCGCCTGCATGGGTATCCTGACTGCTGGCGTCAAACATTTCGATACCACAGTCCATATGCACACTTGCAATGTCATAACCCTTCTCTCTTAATAAATCCAGCAGAATGGTTTTTCCCACAATACCTAAATCTCCCGTGATGATTTTGTCATAATCCCCGGGTGTGCTGTCAAAATCTTTAAAATGTCTGTATATTACATCTGCTGCTGCCGGTGCCATACAGGCTCCCATGTTCTGGGAATCTTTTACACCAAAATCCACAATTTTTCCGGTAGTCATTCCGGTTATTTTTGCAAATCCTTTATTTCTACTGACAATGACAGCACCTGCACCAGTAACGGTCCATGTGGCAGCGTAAGGTCTCTGATTGCCATATGCCAGTGGAAAGCGGAACTGTCTTTCTGCACTGGCAAAATGGCTGGACGCAATGGCTATGATATTATCTGCATTTCCTCCGTCTACCGCAATGGCTGCTAGGCTGAGCGCTTCTCCTATCGTGGAACAGGCGCCGTATAATCCGAAAAATGGAATTTCAAATTCCAAAAGGCCAAAGGTTGATGCAATTAATTGCCCTAACAGATCTCCCGCAAAAATATATCGAATATCTTCTTTATTCATATTTGACTTAAACAAAACTTTCTGTATTGCTTCTTTTTGCAGAAGGCTTTCTGCCTCTTCCCATGAATCCTGCCCAAGCATGGGATCCTGTTCTACCATGTCGAACAACTTTCCCAGAGGTCCTTCTCCTTCTTTTTCTCCCACAACCGATGCTCCCTCGATAATATATACCGGTTCTTCAAAGGCTGTACTCTGCTTTCCAATCATTCTTCCCATCTTCTTATCCTTACCTTTTCTTCTTTTTTGATATTACAATTTCTTACCTTTATTCTTTCCCTAATCTGTTTAATTATTCTGATTCTTATGCTATCTTATTATGCTTTTCTTGATTCAAACGTTTTTTTATTATAGAATGGTAACGTATTTTATTAAGGGAGGAATTTTTTATGAATACATCAGAAATAGGAATTTTAATTTCCATTATTGTCTATATGATAGCAATTATCATAATCGGCATCTATTGCATGAAAAAAAATAATAATGCCGGAGATTTTTATCTGGGTGGAAGAAAGTTAGGTCCTTTTGTCACTGCCATGAGTGCAGAGGCATCAGATATGAGCAGTTACCTGTTAATGGGGCTGCCGGGATTGGCCTATTTATCCGGCGTCTGCGATGTCTTTTGGACAATTGTGGGACTTGCGCTTGGTACATATATTAACTGGCTGATTGTTGCAAAAAGACTTAGACGATATACAGCTAAAGTAAATGCCATCACCATTCCGGACTTTTTTGCCAACAGATACCGTGACAAGAAATTATTAAAAGGCATTTCAGCCTTAATTATCATTATTTTCTTTGTTCCATATACAGCTTCAGGCTTTGCTGCCTGCGGAAAACTATTTCATTCATTGTTTGAAATTGATTATATGACCGCAATGATTATCAGCGCTATTGTTATTATCGCCTATACCACAATGGGCGGATTTCTTGCAGCCAGCACCACTGATTTCATTCAGAGTATCATCATGTCAATTGCATTGATTATCGTCGTTCTATTTGGTGTCAATTCTGTAGGCGGTATGGAACAGGTCATTGCAAATGTAAAAGACCTTCCGGGTTTTCTGGATTTAAACGCCACCTTTGATGCTGCTACCGGCACTTCTTCACCTTACGGTATTATAGCTATTATTTCTACTGTGGCATGGGGACTTGGATATTTCGGTATGCCACACATTCTTTTAAGATTTATGGCCATTGAGGATGAAAATAAAATCAAATTGTCAAGACGTGTTGCCAGCATCTGGGTAGTCATTGCCATGGCGATTGCATTGTTGATTGGTATCATTGGTTTCAGTATGTCACAGGCAGGTGTTATCAAACATTTAGAAGGTTCTGCCACAGAAACCATTATTGTTCAGATTGCACATGCCCTTAGTCAGAACGGTTTTCTTTTCGCTCTGCTGGCAGGTATTATTTTGGCAGGTATTCTTGCCTCGACCATGTCCACAGCCGATTCACAGTTACTTGCCGCATCTTCCAGCGTTACGGAAAACATTATGGACGGTGTTTTTGGAGTAACATTATCTGATAAAACCAAAGTAATTGTTGCCAGATGTTCCGTAATTGTCATTTCCATTATTGCAATGTTTTTTGCGGCCGACCCGGACAGTAATATCTTTACCATTGTTTCTTTTGCCTGGGCCGGATTTGGCGCCACCTTCGGACCTATCATGTTGTTTGCGCTTTTCTGGAAACGTTCAAACAGATACGGAGCCATCGCAGGAATGCTATCCGGCGGTATTATGATTTTCCTCTGGAAATTTGCCGTAAGACCTCTTGGAGGTATTTGGGATATCTATGAACTGCTTCCTGCATTTATTGTTGCCTGTATCGTGAATGTTGTAGTCAGTCTTTTGACCAAGGCTCCTGAGCAGGAAATCATTGATGAATTTGAATCCATTTAAAGGAAACGGTTAGTTTTCTAAGCAAAATAAGATGATAAGAGGGCACCCAAAGTCTTTTGACCTTAGGTACCCTCTTAATTGATTCTTATAAAATCACTTATGCTTATTTGTTAAAAAGCACACACACCTGTGCAGGCAACTCTCTCTTTAAATTCGGACCTGCAGACACTTTGTCGAAGCGCACTCTGTACTCCTTATTTCCCATCTCATACATAAAAAATGAAAATTTCCCTTTATAACTGCTTTTCGGCATAATATTGATATGAGGTGCCACTCCAATCGGTATTGCATCCGCTTTTCTCTTCTCTGGTTCCCAAAGCCCATTAACTTTGCATTCCAGTTGTGGCAAAACCAAAGTAATCCATTCATCCGATTTATTATATATTGTATAAGTTACGTCCGTGTCATTGACACTGTTCACCTTCCCATATACATTGTCCATCCCTGCTTTATTGATTTTCTTTTTAATCGTAATATAACAAACATATCTTTTCTTAGCAGTTTTGGCTGTCACTTTGACTTTTCCAACTCTTTTTGCCTTGAAAACGCCTTTTTTACTGATTGACGCTTTTTTCGTATTCGAGATTTTCCATTTGATTTTCTTTCCTGTCGGAACCATCATTTTAATTTTGCTATTTTTTCTGATGGTTACTTTCTTATGTACATTCATGTTGTACTTCGGCATTGCCGCAGAACAGTTTACCGTTTTTCCACAAAATAAAATAAACGCCGCAATGAAAATAAATAATAAATGTTTTTTCATAAGTTCTCCTTTCCTTCAACCTTATTATTTTTTGTATATAAAAACTTCTGAGTTTGCAATGACTGCTATTCCATTTTCAATTGCATAATCATAATCGACATCCTCATATAAAAGTTTTTGCGTAATATTTCTATAATCTTTTTCAAAAAATCGACTGTCTATAATTTCCTTAAGCATTTGCGGAATATTATAAATAAGTTGTGCTGACGGATGATTTTTTGACAATATTCTATCCTCTCTCACATCATCAATTAATTTATCTAATGTTTCATTTAACTCTACTTGACTTAATAATTTGCAGATATCATATAAATGTCTTGATTCTCTAGCCTGCATATTTTGAATTCGATAATCACACACAGCAAACACCTTATCTATAAAAGTTCTCTCAATAGACTGAACGTTCATGTAAATATTTTTTGCATCAAATTGAATAGGAAGATTTATCGCATTTTGTTCACAAAATTCTCCGACAAAACTTTTTATTTGTTGTTTATTTACCGGATATGATGTCTGATAATAACTTGTCTCTATAATTATTTCCATTGGAATATCTGTAAAAAGAGAATCATATTCAAAAACATACATATTGTAATCGTAACGTGATTTGATTTTTCCCGGGTTATTAATGTTCATTCCCAACATTTTACCTGTTTTAAGAATAGCGATTTTAGAAGACTTCTTTTCAGATTCTGTAGGTTTTCTGTTCATAGACAAATCAATATCTTCTGAAAATCTGTCTATCACTTCATAAGCTTTAGAAAGTGATGTTCCCCCTTTAAACACAAAGGGTATCTCCGCCTTTGACAATTCATACAAAAACATTGATTGAACAGTATCTTTTTCTATCATCAACTCAGTCCTGTTACATTCCCTTGCCACCGTCTCAATTATTTGTTTCCACTCCTGCCTGTTTTCCTTATACCAATTCACTCATCAACCCTCCGTTATATATATTTCTATAAACGCAATCAGGATATAAATACAAATATTTTTTTACAATATTAAAATCAAGATTTCTTTTCTTTTTGTAATCATTAAGTTTTTCTTTTAAGGACTCACCTTTCAACTCACTGTACTTATCTAAATATGTCATCATATCCAAAAATTGTAATGCATCTTTGTTATATCTGGTTATTTCAGTTACTGGCTTATATATAATCACCTTCATTCCATCAATACTTATTTTTCTTTGTTTTGTCGTAGCATTATTAGAGCATACTTCAATACACGAAGGGTTTTGCGTTGTAAATCCGTATAAATTTGCTAAATGTAATCCCGTAATATAACCTGCTATTTTTCCATCAATACTTAAAAATTTTTTTTCAACATATTTTTCAACAGATATTTTTCCCTTAGTTCCTAAAATTGTTTTATATGGTACAAAATACACACCATTATATAATCTTTCCATTCTTCCTTCATCAACGAGTTTTTTCATTTCCTGGCGCAAATAATTTTTAGATTTCCCCGGCAGTTCAGATAAAAATATGGGCTCTCCTAATGAAAAATTTTCTATTATATAGTCATATAGCATTATTCTACCTCACATTTTTGAAATTTATAATTTCTATTTTATTATATAATGTTTTTGTATATTGTCAACTCTTTTTAATACATAATACTGAAAAATCTTACTTCATACAGTGCAATAATAAAGCCTGCATTCCACTTTATTTCAAAGTGACTTACAGGCTTTTATTACTTTTAAAAAGATAGTCAGAACGAAACCGACTTCTCTTTCCCCGATAATTCTATTTTACGTTCAAATCCTTCAAGAATTCCGTTATCGCTTCCTTGGGTTTTGCCGCTTTAGTAATGACAACAGCAATCACAATCAGTAGCAGCACGGTCACAATTCCGCACAAAATCATATTTGCCGTCTGTGCCTTGTATGCTGACCACGAAAACCTTGCAACGATTAAAACTGCCGCAACAATAATCATCGTGTAAAGATAAAATCCGAAAGTAAATTTTCCTTCGATTGTGCAGCCCTCTTCTTTTTCAGAAATCTTTCCTTTAAACGTAACCGGCACGGCTTCCATACCGGAGGAAAATTTTCCCCGGACAAGCGAAACTTCGATACTGTCGTTACTTTCTTTTACAACCATGTTTTTCTTTTTGGCTTTTCCACCCATTACATGCAACAGACTTTTTCTGTCTCTGTTATATTCGAACTTCATCTTTTTCTCCTAAGGCTTTTCCTGTATTTCATGGCAGAAACTTACACCGGCTTATCTGCTGCACTTAAACAGCAAATCTTCCCATCTCCTGTCCACTTCCTTCTGATACTTTTCTATCAGATGTTCATTTTCCGGCTTAAACAGATGCTTAAATCTTCCCTGTGTCTTTAAAAATTCTTCTATCGGAAGCCTGTTTTTCGGTTCATAATTTAAAATCCATTTTCCCTCTACCACTTCATAAAGCGGCCAGTAATTGGTCTCCACTGCCAGTCTGCAGATTTCCATAATTTCATCCGTCTTGTACTTCCATCCGGTCGGGCATGGCGCGCATACATTTAAAAATGCAGGCCCCTCTGTGTAGATGGCACGCTCTGCCTTTGTATGTAAATCTTTAAATCCGTTAAAGAAAGTAGTCTGCGCTGCATATGGAATATCATGGGCTGCCAGAATTGCCGCCAGATCCTTTCTGTACTGTTCCTTACCATTGCACTGACTTCCTACCGGTGTGGTTGTTGTATCCGCATACATGGGCGTGGCAGATGAACGCTGCGTTCCGGTATTCATGTAGGCACCGTTGTCATAGCATACATAGGTATAATCCGTACCACGCTCCATGGCACCCGAAAGTGACTGGATACCAATATCATAAGTTCCTCCGTCACCGCCAAAACAGATAAATTTATAATTTTCTTTCACTTTTCCTTTTCGTTTCATTGCTCTGTAAGCGCCTTCCACGCCACTCATTGTGGAGCTGGTATTTTCAAAAGCACTGTGAATATAGCTGTCTTCCCATGCCACGTAAGGATACTGGAATGATGAGACGTTCAGACAGCCGGTAGCGCAGCCGATGACTGCCTTATCTCCTTCGTGAAGTCCGCGAAGTACATTTCTGGCACAGATTGTCGCACCACAGCCCGCACACATTCTATGACCGGGAGCAAAACGTTCCGGTTTATTCATGATTTCTCTAAAATTATAACCCATAATTATTTTGCCTCCTTATCTCTTAATCCCATGTATCTGTATGTAGGACCGGTCTCCCCGGTCTTTGCAATCTCCATCAATGTCTCGTAAACACCCGTCATGTCATCCACGGTCACATCTCTACCTCCGATACCGTACAGAATATTAATTGCCTTTGCAGTACATCCATGTACATACATTGCCTGCATGGTTTCGGCGCCTACCGGACCGCCGTTGGTGGAAAACGTCTCGCTTCTGTCCATCACTGCCACCGCCTTACAAGGTTTCAGTGCCTTTGCAATCTCTTTTGCCGGAAACGGCCGGAACGAACGAATCTTTACCAGTCCGGCTTTTACTCCGTTATCTCTCAACCGATCAATGGCATCTTTTGCCGTACCTGCTGCAGAGCCGATAATCACTATGGCATATTCTGCATCTTCCATTTGATATTCTTCAATCAGGCCGTATTTACGCCCTGATATTTTTTCAAAATCTTTTGCCACATCCAAAATTACCTGTTTGGCATTTTCCATGGCATGTGCCTGAGCTTTTCTCGATTCCATATAGTAATCGGAAACCGCATAAGGACCTACCGCAAATTTTTCCTCCGGATTTAAAAGGTAATCCTGCGGTTCTCTTTCTCCCACAAACTCTTTTACCGTTGTATCATCCAAAAGTTCCATATTCATCACGGCATGACTGGTAATAAACCCGTCCTGACAAATCATAATCGGAAGCATCACGTCTTTATGCTCTGCAATATTAAACGCCATGACCATATTGTCATATGCTTCCTGGTTATCCTCTGCATATAACTGAATCCAGCCCGAATCTCTGGCTCCCATCGTATCGGAATGGTCGCAGTTAATATTTAACGGTCCTGTCAGTGCTCTGCACACAGCCGCCAACCCTACAGGAAGTCTGCTGGAAGCAGCAACGCCAAGTACCTCCCACATAAATGCAAGACCAGCTGACGAAGTAGCTGTCAATGCTCTGGCTCCTGCTGCGGAAGCACCCATGGCTGCGCTCATGGAACTATGCTCGGATTCTACAGTGATAAACTCCGTATCTACCAATCCGTTGGAAACATAATTTGAAAAATACTGGGGTATTTCTGTAGACGGTGTAATAGGAAACGCCGGAAATACGTCCGGATTAATTTGTCTGAGAGCTGTTGCCACTGCCTCATTTCCTGACATTAATACTTTCTTTGGCATAACTATTTCACCTCCATCTTAATTGCACCAAAAGGACATGCCTTCACACATATTCCACATCCCTTGCAATGGTCTAAATCGATTGCCTGTCTTTTATAATCCTTTACAGCAATACAACTGTCCGGACAGACCGGCACACATAAAAGACATTGCTTACATTTTTCTTCATCAATTACAGGTGCAACTGCCGTCCAGTCACCGGTAATAAATTCTCTTGTCGTACCACTTCCTACAATCGTATTTCCTCTGGTAACATCCTGCCAGCATACATCCTTACCTAATTTTGTTATATCTGATTTTGCCATTATCTTACCTCCCTTAATGCGATTCTAAGCGCATCCATATTTCCTTGAATCACTTCCGGCTTCTTTGCAAACTTATGTTTAAAAGAACCTTCCATTTCATTTAGGAATGTCTCATCATCAATCACTCCGGTCACCTTCACAATCGCCGCAAGCATTGGTGTATTCGGGAAGTTCTTTCCGAGGGTATCCATTGCAATCTGTCTGGCATCCACTGTGTATACCTTACCTTGATATCCTTTTAATAATGGAATAATCTCATCTTTGCTTCTGGATGTGTTAATAAGAATTGCTCCGTCCTCTCTTAATCCCGCAGTCACATCCACAATGTCCAATAAAGTTTCATCTACAACCACCACATATTGAGGAGTATAAATATTGGAGTGTACCCGAATCGGTGCATCACTGATTCTGTCATATGCAGTAATCGGTGCCCCCATTCTCTCCGGACCATATTCCGGAAATCCCTGCGCATTTTTTCCTGTTTTAAAAGCAACTTCTGCCAGAAGAAGCGCTGCTGTTTTGGCACCCTGGCCGCCCCGGCCGTGCCATCTGATTTCAAGAGTATTATTCATTTTTTTATCCTTCTTTTACTATAAATTTGTCGTATTTTGCCACTACGCATAACTTTTATTATAGCGAACCCCCTGTATATTTTCAAGTTCAAGCACTGAAAATATACAGGGGGTGTTCATTCTAATGTCTTTATTTCAAATTATATTATAGAATTTCTCATCAATGTATTGTTTTATCTCTTTATAAAAATATTCAGCCTTATTTACCTGCTCTAAAACAGCCTTCTTCGACACAACATAATAATCATCATAATCGCTATTAGTTCGAACTTCAAATGCTTCTGAAATAATATCTGACATTTTTATAGGAAATATCCTACTCTTTATATAGTTTTTCCTAAAATACGAACTAACACCGGAATGTTTTGAAAAATCTTTTCTGTCCAGTGCGAGAACACTCCTCATAGAATGAAAAATTGCATAATAGGAACGATTTGAAGCTCCTTTATAATCTTCAATTTCAATCAGACTTCTTGCAGACATAATACATTGTTTTGCATGTTCCAGTCTTACTTTTGCCAGATTGACTGCTTCGTCATCCATATAAAACAACCCCTTCACGAATAATATTTTTAAAAAAAGGAGATGTTTCCTGATTATTATCAAAAGTCTCCTTATCACGCATAATAAGTGAAACTTCCCTGTCAAATTCCATTCCTATTAAACCTGCATAATGACACATTCTCTTTCGGTAACTTTCAACCTGTTCTTTTGCACAATCTACAATAATAATTATGTCTATATCTGATTCTTCATCAAAATCACCCCGGGCATAAGAACCATACAGATAAACACGATACAGTTCATTCTCTGCCAGTTTTTTTGCCACCTCTACCACTCTGTGGGACAATTCTTCCATATCAACGCTTTTAATACAACGCACCTCCCTTAGTTCTCATACTATTTAAATACATAGTAGTATTTTCTTTACGAAAAATCCATTGAGGTTTTACACAAAAATCCATTTATTTTTTATACAGTATTACATAATCCTTATTTTAAATGTCACTTAATGAATGCTTTTCAGATAATTCTCCACATTCAGGTAGATGATTTTATCATCATCAAAATAATCCTCTCCCCGATAGAGAATATATTTTGTTGTAATTTTACCAAAGCGTTTTTCCAACTGACTTATCTTTCCTTCATCCACCAGATTCTTATAGTGTTTCTGCTGTATTTCCTTTGTGTTTACAATTTCAAAGACATTGCACTGATTCTGCTCCTTATCATAGACCACCATGTCAAAACTGCCTTCGGACATATGCAGCCGGAAGGCTCTGTACCTGTCGGAAATTCCCTTCATTGTCTCCATCAAAATAATATCCTTCAGTATACAGTCCTTTATTTCCTCTAAAACATCTGTCTCTATTGTCTGTTTATCGGAAGCAGATAAGGTATCAAACTGCAGCTCTTTCAGGAAACTGCCTATCAATTCTTTGGACTTCAGATACTTTCTTCCCGGCTGGGTGAAAAGAAATTCCTGCGTATATTCCACTGTGTCATCCATCCGCTCAACAGGACACACTTCGATAAAATCCAAATCTTCCAGCAGGCGGAGATTATCCTCATTATACTCCGGCACTTCCACTGCAAAACTCTGTTTTTCTTTTCTTCTGTCCCAAATAGAAGTTTTGGTACTGATTCCCAGTTTCTTTTCAATATAATCCCTTGTCAGAATTTTTGACAGATATTTCCGACAGATAGTTTCAATTTCCCTGTTTCCATTTTCTACCAGTGTTTCGGCATTCCCTATGACTTCATCAAACTTCTGTTTTTCCTGTCCTAACACACCACCCTGTTCTATATAAACGTCCAACTCATCATTCCCCGTCAATCTACTGTATTCTCCATAGGGTATGAACGTGGTGTGAATCATTTCTCCTCTCCGGTACAGTTCATCATGAATGGCATTCCAAAAACTTCGCGGTTTCTGACCGGATAGAACAATCTTCATGCCTGTTGCTGCAAACACATCGGACAACACCGATGCCGACTCCTGAAAATCACTGACATCTGTAATATCTTCTATAAATACATATCTTACTTTTTTATCATACAATTCTTTTAAATCCTCTGCCAGTTCCGCCATGGTGTTAGATTTGATAATCTTAATGTAGGCGCTCCTGTCCAACTGAATTTTTGGCAAATCCAGCAACACCTGTCGAATCAGCGTTGTCTTTCCGGTACTTTTTAATCCGTAAAGAATACATACTTTGTCCACTTCCGGACTGTTCAGATAATTCAGCACTCTTTTTAAACAGGTTCTCGCCTCAAAACCTCTGACAGCCTCGCCCATATCCTGCAATGCCGTTCCAAAAACCACATTGGTTTTATATTTTTCTTTATGAGGCACATACGAAATAACTTCCGGCTGCATTTTTTCTTTTGCCTTAATATCTTTTAATTGTTGTTCCAACCGTTTTCTTTTCGCTATCTGTCCCTCAATCTGGTCAAGTTCCTTTTTCTTAATATATTTACTTTTAACCTTTCCATTTTCCGTCCATTGCCGATAATGATAAACATTTCCATTAATATTCTTCTTTGAAATATAACCTATAGGCAGCATGGAAATCTGAATTTCCAAATCTTCAATCATTGCTCTGTAGTCCATCTCATTACCTCCCAAAATAGTATTTTGTCCCCGCATTCTCTCCAAAAATCTGATAGAAAACACGATTTTTCATCACAAAGTTTCCATAAAACAATTATAACCTATCAACTTTCAAAGTCAATAGGTTATCAAAATACTATCCAATATTTATTTAAATCCAATCAGATATTTTATTTAAATTCAATCAAATATTTTCCGCTTTTCGATGATTGTGTATTCGCCGGGCAATATACACGTACGGTGTATCTGCCAGACTTGTTACGATAAAGATAACATAACTGGAAAACACAATACTCATAAGGGTCTTCATATCATGAATCCCCCAGAACGCTCCAAAAGTAAACAGCAGATCATTTAAAAATTGAGACAACAGCGTGGAACCATTGTTTCTAACCCAAAGATACTTTTCCCTGCTTCCAAATCTTTTTTCAGTAAAATTCCACCATTTGTGATAAGCCCACACGTCAAACCGTTGAACAATAGCATACACCAGCATACTTGTAATCATCAGTCTTGGTGTGTTGGAGAAAACCGTCTTCATTGCAGGCATTGCAAAATCTGTACCTGCCGGTGTATATAAAAGCCACCACTGTGAGAAAACAACAAAAACCACGGATGTCAGTATTCCTAAATTGACTGCACGCTGCGCTTCTTTTTTCCCATATAACTCACTGATAATATCCGTTACCAAAAATGTAGATGCGAACAATACATTTCCCAGCGTCATTTCCATTCCGAAAGCCCGGATGACAATTAACACCTCAATATTTGCCGCGATGGTGGCAATGGATGTAAAACAATACAGCCCATATTTCCCAAACAGTTTGAAAAACAATAACTCACTGCCATATATAATCAGTATAGACAGTATCAGTAACACTTCATTTGACATAACACATCTCCCTCCTTTTCTTTTGCCTCTTACAGCCATTGCATCAATTTCTCTGCACGGCCGGTACTATGTCATTTATATTTCATGCGGGTTTTATCCCACACCGAAATCCGTATTATTAAGCAAAATATCTAACCTGTTATTATCTTTGTAAATAGGGTAAACCCTTTCCATAAATGCCGCTATCACCTCTTTGTCCGGTTTTATGGGCATTCCGTTCTCCACCATAATATTTACGCATACACGGTCAAAATATTTCAACCCTGTCTCAATATCCGTAATCATCGTTTCCACGCTCTGCCCTCTGATTCCTTGAAGCAGATTGATTTCATCAAAATACCGGGCAATCACTTCCGGATTCTTCTCATCAATGCCTTTGACCAGAACATTTTCTCTCTGTTCATAATCAAAAGTCTCCAGTCCTAATTTGATGACACATTTTATGCCCAACTTTTCAAACGACTCTTTAAAATCCTTCACTGCATCCCTATGCATATAGTGACATTCAAAATGAATCTTTGATATGCCAAGGCTGACGCAGATTTCTTTTATCAGACGGATTGTTTTATCATCCAAATCTACAAAACTTCCTGAATTGATAACTTCCAGTTCACCATAAATTCCCGTAACGTGGCTGAGCGCTTCTTTGTTGATTTGAAAGTTTGCCTCCACATCTTTACTGCTGTCCAAATGATAGTCGCAAAATCTGCACTTTCTCCATTTGCACCCATCCCCTACCAGCATAACAATCTCACGGGGATTTTTTTCTTGAATTACGGAATACCGAACCGGATTAAATCCTTCTAGCATATCCTACTCCTATTTCTAAATTTCCTATATAATAAAGAGTGCCCCAAATTAGGGCACTCTTTCTAAAACCACATACAGTCTGTGGTTTGTCCCTAGTTTTGTTTATAGACAGGATGGTTTCGAACTGTCTGTTATTGGTTTATTTTTGTAATTTATCTTTAAAATTACTCTTCTGTAACCTCTACAGTTTCTTCTGCAATCTCGATGGTCTCCATATCCTCGGCAATTTCAAGAACTTCTTCATCTTCCGATTCCACAGTTACCTGATCTACCGGTTTATTATCTGTAGTCAGTTTTACGGAACCGTATCTGTCAAGACCTGTACCTGCCGGAATCAGTTTACCGATTAATACATTTTCCTTCAGACCAACCAGCGGATCTACCTTACCGCTGATAGCAGCTTCAGTAAGCACTCTTGTTGTTTCCTGGAAGGAAGCTGCTGACAGGAAGGAATTGGTAGCAAGAGATGCTTTTGTAATACCAAGCATAATCTGTATTCCCGTAGCCGGCTCTTTGCCTTCTGCCACCAGTTTTTCATTCACTTCATTAAACTGAAGAACTTCCACGGTTGTTCCCGGTAAGAAATCGGAATCGCCGGCTGTATCAACCTTAATCTTTTTAAGCATCTGGCGGACAATCACCTCCACGTGCTTATCATTAATTTCTACACCCTGCAGACGGTAAACTCTCTGTACTTCACGAATCATATAATCCTGAACTGCACGGAGTCCCTTAATCTTTAAGAGGTCGTGTGGATTGATACTACCTTCTGTCAGTTCATCACCTGCTTCCAGCACAGTACCGTCAAGAATCTTAATTCTTGAACCGTACGGAATCAGATAAGCCTTTGACTCACCAGTCTCCTCGTTGGTAATAACGATTTCACGTTTCTTTTTATTTTCTCTGATTTCAGCTTTTCCGCCAAACTCTGCAATAATTGCAAGTCCTTTTGGTTTTCTTGCCTCAAACAATTCTTCTACTCTAGGAAGACCCTGTGTAATGTCATCACCTGCCACACCACCGGTATGGAAAGTTCTCATGGTAAGCTGTGTACCCGGCTCACCGATAGACTGGGCAGCGATAATACCGACAGCCTCGCCCACCTGAACTCTCTGTCCCGTAGCCATGTTGGCACCGTAACATTTTGCACAGACACCGATATGAGATTTACAGGTAAGAATTGTTCTGATTTTCACTTTCTTCACACCTGTCGCAACAATCGCTGCCGCTCTCTTTGGTGTGATCATATGATTTGCTTTCACAATCATATTTCCGTCTGCATCATACATCGATTCAGCAGCGGTTCTGCCTGTAATTCTCTCTTCCAGACTTTCAATCACTTCATTGCCGTCTGTCAGAGCCTCAATTTCCATAAACGGAATCTCTTTTCCTTCACAGCAGTCCACATCACGGATAATCAGATCCTGAGATACATCTACCAGTCTTCTTGTCAGATATCCTGAATCGGCTGTACGAAGAGCTGTATCTGAAAGACCCTTTCTGGCACCATGAGCCGAAATAAAGTATTCCAAAACGTCCAGTCCTTCACGGAAATTGGACTTAATCGGAAGTTCGATGGTTCTACCTGTCGTATCTGCCATCAGTCCACGCATACCTGCAAGCTGTTTAATCTGCTTGTCAGAACCACGGGCTCCGGAATCTGCCATCATAAAGATGTTGTTATATTTATCCAGACCTCCAAGCAAGGCACTTGTAATCTGATTGTCGGCATTCTGCCATGTCTCGATTACTTCTTTATATCTTTCCTCATCGGTCAGGAAACCTCTGCGGTAATGCTTTGTGATTTCATCAACTGTATTTTCAGCATCTGCCAAAATCTGTTTTTTCTCCTCCGGCACCGTCATATCAGAAATAGAAACGGTCATGGCAGCCTTTGTGGAATACTTGTATCCCATCGCCTTAATATTATCAAGAACCTCTGCGGTCTTTGTGGCACCGTGATTATTAATCACCTTCTCCAGAATTTGTTTTAAGCCTTTCTTTCCTACATGGAAATCAATTTCAAACTGAAGATAATCTTCATCCTTTTCTCTCTTAACAAATCCTAAATCCTGCGGGAGAATCTCGTTAAACAGACAACGTCCTACCGTAGTCTCCACAATACCCTCTACTTCTTCGCCTTTGCCGTTGAAGACTTTTCTCTTAACTTTAATCTTCTGATGAAGGGAAATATCTCCATTCTCATAAGCCAGAATTGCCTGATTAACACTGCTGAATGAATGTCCAAGCACATCAATCGGCTCGCAGACAACAACTCTGTCCTCTGCCTGATATTTGATATAATCGTGTGTTCCGATTTTTCCTTCATCTAAAGCTTTTTTCACTTCGCTCTCTGACTTATACGTCTTTCTGCCGGCTTTTGCCGCAATTTCCTCATCATCAGAGTGATCCACCATTTTATCCATAGTCAGATAGTAAATACCAAGCACCATATCCTGTGAAGGAACGGCTACCGGCGCACCATCTGACGGTTTTAACAGGTTGTTCGGTGAAAGCAGAAGGAATCTGCACTCTGCCTGTGCCTCCACGGAAAGCGGAAGATGCACAGCCATCTGGTCTCCGTCGAAATCGGCGTTGAACGCTGTACATACCAGCGGATGTAACTTAATCGCTCTACCTTCTACCAATACAGGTTCAAACGCCTGAATACCTAATCTGTGAAGGGTCGGGGCACGGTTTAACATAACCGGATGTTCCTTGATAACCTCTTCTAAAACATCCCAGACTTCTGTCTGAAGTCTCTCTACCATCTTCTTGGCAGCTTTAATGTTATGGGCAGTACCCTGCTCTACCAGTTCTTTCATTACAAATGGCTTGAATAATTCGATTGCCATTTCTTTTGGAAGACCACACTGATAAATTTTCAGTTCCGGTCCTACAACGATAACGGAACGTCCTGAGTAGTCAACACGCTTGCCAAGTAAGTTCTGACGGAAA
>CAJFUA010000075.1 GCA_904420085.1 uncultured Eubacterium sp.
ATAAATGTGATTGGAAGCAGGAGGCAGAGAAAAAGTTTGTTAAGACTAAATTTACCTCTTGACAAAGGTCACTTCATAACAGGGGGAGAAAACTCTCAAAGTAGTTCTTGATTATTACTTTTTTAATCTTAAAGAACATTATATTCTGGAATTTGAATTTTAACTTTGTGATTTAATGCTTTTAAAAGGATTGAATTTTGTATATGCAGAATTCAATCCTTTTTTACTGTTATCAATTAAATAGTTATAACTTACATGGAAAACTTCGACAAAGGCTTTTAATTCAATATCTGTCACATATCTTTTATTTGTTTCAATCCTCGTAATTACATTTTTATCCATATCGAAACCTGCAAGTTGAAGTTTGTGTGCTAAGTCACGTTGAGAAAGGTTGTGTTGTTTTCGTAATTCAAAAAGGATAATGAAGAATATGAATTTTTTTACAAAAGCTATTTCATAAACAGTGAGGAGAAATTTAAATAGATAGAGTAAAGTACATAAAAAAGTTAGAAATTTATAGTGAATTTATGATAAAACAATACTCGATATTGTTGGGAATAAATAGTATAATGTGCGTATACAGAAATTGAAGCTAGAATATGGATGTGAAAAAAATTTTACGATGGAAGGGGAGAACAGATGAAGAAACAAAAATATATAAGGATAATTCTTTGTTTGGTATTTATCTTTGTATTTATGATGATGACAGAGATTGACGAGGTATCAGCAAAGAACGTAACGAAAAATAGAGTTACCATAACCAGTGGAACGAAAAGGAAGATTAGGATAAAAGTACCGAAAATTAAAACGCTTAAAGTAAAGAGCAGTAAAAAATCTGTGGCAGCAGTAAAGGTGGTTGGGAAAAGGGCAATCAGAATTACAGGAAAGAAAACTGGAAGAGCCGTGATAACCGTAAAAGTTACAACGAAAAAGGGAAAAGTTCACAAGATTCAATATAAGGTAACTGTAAAAAAGAAGAACAAAAAGAAAAGCCAAGAGAACAATAACACGAATAATAGTGTTGACAAAAAGCCGGCGAATAATCAAATTGAACAATCTATCATAAAACCAAAATATAAATATGAATTACAGGTTATGAACAGTAAAGATAAAAATTTATATAATGATTCAGATGTCGTCGTTTATATTAAAACTAATAATCCAAACTCGGCAACAGTAAAAGCTGATTGTGGAACAGGAAAGTTGGTAAAGCGAGAAGATGAGGATGGTGTGTTTTACACGGTAGAAGATGAATTTCATAAAATTATATCATCAAATATTTATAGTGATGTGCATTATATGGGAAGTGATAACCAAGTTAGTGGAGGATACTTATATACGTATAAATGGGATAATCCCGGAAAGAAAAATTTTGCCATAAAAGAAAAAGTAGGAGAGACATGGGTAACAGCTGCCAACATAGAGATTGAACTAAAGGACAAGAAAAAAGCGGAGGATGAGTGGCTTCAGTCAGTCATAGATGAGGTGACAGATTCAAGCATGACAAGTCGGGATAAAATGCAAAGACTGGAACAATACATTCTTGATAATTTTATGTATGACAGAAACAATGAACAAGGAGAAATATATCTGTTGGCAGATGAAGGAGTATATTGGGAACGCAGGCATATTGACTGCTGGGATGCAACAAATATTATGTGTCTGTTTGCAGATAAATTGGGGTTGGAGAGTAAATGGACTTATGCCGGATATGCACAGCACTATTATGCAACGGTCACGATAGATGGAAAAGAGTATGATTATGATGCCTGTCCAGTGTCGGACACAGGATGGACTATCATATGGGAATATATTTTATAGATATTTTTATGGAAAATATTGTAAATATATATCGTTAATGATACAATCAAAACAAGAAGATTTGAACGATTGTATATGAAAAACATTAGCAAAAAACATAATCCCTGAGCAGAACCAGATTGATGTATCAGATAGAATCTGACATTTCGATATGGTGCTGTTTGGGGATTTTTTATAAGTAACAGGAAGATGTAATGAATTTTTAATGTTTTAGGGAGGAGAAGAGATGAGAAGAAAAATGTTAAAAAGAACATGTGCAGTTGTATTATCAATGGCGTTGGCAGTTACAGGAGTAAATGTGGATGGTATATACACTGCAGCAGCAGAAAACAGGGAAACAGTACAGGATGAGACAAAAATAACAGCGGAACAAAAAGAGGAAGCCAGAAAAGAAGATGAAAAAGTACGGGAAGAATTAAAAAAGACAAAAGAGAAAAAAGAAAAAAACAAAAAAGCAACGGTTGTAAAAGAGTTAAAAGATTTCAGAACATCAAATTCAACAACATATTTATTAAGTGACGGAAGCAGAAAATTGGAGATTTATGGAGAAGACATACGTTATAAAGAGGACGGAAAGTATGTCGATTATGACCCATCGCTCAAGAAAATATCAAAAAGTGAAACAAAAGAGTTGGCAGGGCAGAAAGTAATTACAGACAAAGATGCGGCAGAAGACTATGTATATGTAAACACGGCAGGAGATGCAAAGCATTACTTTCCTGAAAAATTAGATGAGGACAGTGCAGTGGTAATGGTAAAAAAGAATCATACCATTTCGTTTGCTCCGGTAAGGAAAGAGGAAACTGTGCAGGAATCTCTCGAAAGTAGTGAAAATACCGGCTCTGTGCAGGAATCTCCCGAAGGTAGTGAAAATACCAGTTCTTTTCAGGAATCTTCCGAAAGTAATGAGAATACAAATTCTGAAGAGGAAGTTTTGAAAAGTGGGAAAAGCGTGGAAACAACAAGCAAGATAGAAAATGTTACTGATGAGGGTGAACAAAGCCATTCTAAAAAAGCAAGTAAGACAACTTTGTTGTGGTCAAGCGTTTTTGTAACACTTATGGCTAAAAAATATCGATTTATGCAATTCGAGCTTGATATGGTGTTTGATACCCA
>CAJFUA010000076.1 GCA_904420085.1 uncultured Eubacterium sp.
AACTTCAGACGTTTTCCTTTATCGGAAGGAGGTTGCTGCATGGCCACTGCCTCTGCCATAATTTCATTGACCACACCGGTCTCAATTCTCATGGAATGATTTGCGATTACCACATCAATCATGTCAAACAGCTTTGAAAGCCGCTGGCCTGTCTTGGCAGAAATAAACATAATCTCTGCATATGCCATAAAAGAAAGAACCTGCCTGATTTTATTGGTATACTCATAAACGGTCTTATCATTCTTTTCAATGGCATCCCACTTGTTTACTGCAATAATAATTCCTTTGCCGTTTTCATGGGCAATGCCTGCAATTTTGGCATCCTGCTCCGTAACGCCTTCTGTGGCGTCAATGACGATTACCACCACATCTGCCCGTTCTACCGCAGTGACGGTTCGAATAATGCTGTACCGCTCAATATCTTCCTTTACTTTAGATTTTCTGCGAAGCCCGGCAGTGTCAATAAATACATACTCCCTGCCGTTCCATGTTACATCCGTGTCGATGGCGTCTCTTGTAGTTCCTGCAATATTGGAAACAATCACTCTGCTTTCCCCGGTCAGTTTGTTGATAATGGATGATTTTCCCACATTTGGTTTTCCCACAATGGCAACTCTTGGCCGGTCATCCTCATCCTGCTCCAAATCCAGTGTCTTGAAATATTCCACCACTCTGTCAAGCATGTCTCCCAAACCGCTTTTCTGTGATGCGGAAATGGGAACGGGATCGCCGATTCCCAGATTATAAAATTCATACACATCCGCCATCATACGGTTAAAATTATCTACTTTATTGACTGCAAGAACAACCGGTTTTCTACTGCGGCGAAGCATGTCAGCAACCTTTGCATCCGCATCAATCAGTCCCTGCTTCACATCCGTCATAAAGATAATCACATCTGCCGTGTCAATGGCAATCTGCGCCTGTTCCCGCATCTGTGACAATATAATATCACTGCTGTCCGGCTCAATACCGCCGGTATCAATCATTGTAAAATTGTAGTTTAACCAGTCTATATCAGCATAAATCCTGTCTCTGGTTACACCCGGCGTATCTTTTACAATTGAAATTTTCTGTCCTGCCAGAGCATTAAACAATGTTGATTTACCAACATTCGGTCTGCCCACTATGGCAACAATTGGTTTACTCATTTTTCTTTACCTCACCATTAAATTTTACAATAACAGTCATTATTTGTAAATTCCTATTTTATCTCCAAAAACGCAGCCAGATTTCCTCTTTTCCCATGGGATGCCCTATGAGAAAACAAGATATCAGGATTGCAACAGGTACATATGTCCGGCAGATGAATGTTTTCTTCCGATACACCGCATTCCCTGAATATGATGGCATTACATTCCCACAAATCCAGAAGATATTTTCCATTTCCTTTATTTACTAAAATTTCATCTTCTCTGCCTTGAAATTCTTTCATAAAGGCTACGGCCACATCTTCGCTGATTTCATAACAGTTTTTGCAGATGGATGGTCCGATGCAGGCAATCACGTCTGCCGGATTGGTTCCATATTCTTCCATCATTTTTTCGATAGTAACCTTTCCCATTTTTCCTACGGTTCCACGCCATCCCGAGTGAGACAATCCGATGGCTTTATTTTTTGTATCTACTATATAGAGTGGTACACAGTCCGCAAAATATGTAGTTAAAACAACTTCTCTTTCATTGGTAATCAACCCGTCAATGTTATCATAGTCTCTGTCTCTGTAAAGTCCTTTTCCCACATCTTTTCTTGTGACCACCCGGATATTTGTGGTGTGTGTCTGTTTTCCCGTAACAATGTTTTCCGGACAAAATCCTACTGCCGCAGCTATAATTTCATGATTTCTGATCACATTTTCTTTGAAATCATCTCTTCCCAGTCCTAAATTCATACTGCTGAAATGCCCGTTGCTCACACCTCCGATTCTGGTGGAAAAGCCATGACGAATCCATGGAATACGCTCCAGCGCCCGATAGGAAATATAAGGAATATTCTGATGAAATCTGACGGTTGTGGAATTATTCGCTGTTTTATTCAATAAAATCTGATTCATTACATTACTCCAAAGCTGTTAAATAAATATTCTATACGATAGTCTGTGACGGCAATTGTATCAAAACTGCACTGCATATTCCCATACTGCGGATTTTCATTGAGAAACCATTGGGCTGTTCTGATTATTTTCTGCTGTTTCTGTTTCGTGACAGCCTCCGCAGGGCTTCCATACAAATCATTTTGCCTGTATTTTACTTCGATAAAACTGAGAATATTTTCTTTCACGGCAATTATATCAATTTCACCTGTTTTACGGCGATAGTTCTGCCGGATAATCTGAAAACCCTTTTCCTTTAAATAAATTACGGCTTTTTCTTCACCGGCTGCTCCCATTCTTCTTGTACTCATTGTTCCTCATTCTTGTCATTCTTCGCCTTACAAAAAAATTGCAGGCAAAATCCTTTGTTTTCGTTTTTACATATTACACAAAATTTTTAATAAAACTTCTTCTGTGTATCGGACATGGTCCGTATTGTTTCAAGGCTTCAATATGCTTTGCGGCGCCATATCCTTTGTTGGAAGCAAAATCATACTGCGGGTAAATTTTATCATATTCCACCATCATTCTGTCTCTGGTTACTTTTGCGATAATACTTGCGGCACCGATGGAAATGCTTTTTGCATCGCCCTTTATAATCGGAACCTGTTTCATAGGAAGTTCCGGGATATTTACGGCATCATTCAGCAGAAGATCCGGCGAGGGATCCAGTGCGTGAATAGCTTTTCGCATGGCTTCATAAGTGGCCTGCAGAATATTAATCTCATCAATCCGCTCCGGCGATGCCAGTGCAGTTTCAGCACAGACGGCTTTCTCCATAATCACTTCATAAAGTTCTTCTCTTTTTGTGGCAGATAATTTTTTTGAGTCATTGATATATAAAATATCACAGTCCTTAGGCAGAATAACAGCCCCTGCCACCACCGGCCCTGCCAGCGGTCCTCTGCCCACCTCGTCCACTCCGCAGATAAACCGGTAATCTTTATATTTTCTCTCAAAAAACTGTAAATCATAGGTCCGTTTCACTTCTAACTGATACGCACGTTCCTTTTTTTCCGCCTTTTTTACCAGCGTCTTTACACCTGCGCGCTCATCCGGTCCGTACTCTCTGATAAATTGTCTGATTTCTCTAATTTCAATTTGATCTAATTCTTCTTTGATTTCCTTAATACTTTTCGCCATAACTCTGTTCCCGTTTCGCTTTTGTTCCTATCAAAATGAAGTTTCCTTGTCTTTCAGGCATCTTCTGCCCGCTCCAGCGTAATTCTGCCTAATTTTCCATTTCTGAAATCATCTAACAGAAGGCCACTGGTTTTTTCCAAATCCGGCTGGTTCCCTTTTCGTTTACAGCCTCTCGCTTCAGCAATCTGATACATTATCTGTAGAGGATCATCATTTCCTTCAATAGAATATCGTTCTTTGATGACATTCGGATAAAGATGATTTAATAACTTGATTAACTGATATGCCAGTTCCGATATGTCAAGGATATGGTCGTTCATGGAACCGATAAATGCAAGATGCATACCGATAGTCTGATCATCAAATTTCGGCCATAAGATGCCCGGGGTGTCCAGCAGTTCTAAATTCTTATTTAACCGAATCCACTGTTTTCCCTTTGTTACTCCCGGTTTATTTCCTGTTTTTGCACAGTTTTTTCCGGCATAAGCATTAATAAATGTGGATTTTCCCACATTTGGAATCCCCACCACCATGGCTCTGATGGGACGGTTCAGAATACCTCTTTTTTTGTTTCTCTCTATTTTTTCCCTGCATGCCACACTGACTGCATTATTTATCTCTTTAATTCCCTGTTTGTTTTTTGAATTTATTTTCAGGGCAATGATTCCTTTTTCTTTAAAATATTCCACCCACCGGTTATTCTGATTTTCATCAGCCAAATCCGCTTTATTTAATAAAACCAGTCTTGCCTTATTTTGTCCCAGTGTATCTATCTCCGGATTTCTACTGCTGAAAGGGATTCTTGCATCTAAAAGTTCAATGACCAAATCAATCAGCTTCATATCTTCTTTCATTTGACGCATGGCTTTTGTCATATGCCCCGGAAACCATTGATAATCCATCTTCTGCCTCCTACTTGATAATTTTATGTATACTTAAAAAGGAACGAGAATCAACCCGCTCCTTCTTGAAAGTAATAATTATTTAACTAATTCTTTTACCTTTGCAGCCTTACCAACTCTGTTTCTGATGTAGTTCAGTTTCGCACGTCTTACCTTACCCTGTCTCACTACTTCAATCTTAGCAATAGTCGGTGAATATAACGGCCAAGTTCTTTCAACTCCGATTCCGTTTGAGTTCTTTCTTACTGTGAATGTAGCTCTATTGCTTCCACCCTGCTTTTTCATTACAAGTCCTTCAAAAACCTGAATTCTCTCTCTGTTACCCTCAACGATTTTTGCGTGAACCTTAATTGTGTCACCTACGTTAAACGGTGTAACTTCCTTAATCTGAGCATCTTCAATCTCTTTAATTAATTCCTGCATTTTCGCCTCCTTATTTATTATGATGTTCTTAATGCTTTTCGCAACAGAGGACCATCTTTTTTACAGCATTTGTTATATTAACATAACTTGATTTATTTATCAAGTGTTTTCTTTCAAAATTGGATTTTTGGGATTTTTTCTTTGAAACACCAAAGCAATAACCAGCAGCATAAAAATCCCAATACCGCTGCATATCAATCCCCATTTCAAACCGGGTGTCTGATATTTTAGTACAACGGTATGTTCTCCCGGTTCAATGACGGCGCCCAGAAATGCCATATTGACTTTCAACACTTCCGATTTTCTGCCGTCTATGTATAAGCTCCATCCCCGGTTATACGGAATGGAAAAGCATAACAGTTTACTTTTATCCGTGTCAATCTGTCCGCTGACTGTATTATCCGTCAATGAAATGTCTGTCAGACTTACTGCTTTTAAGTTATTGATTTCTTCCCCATAATGGTTAAAACTTTTTTCAATTACTTTTAACTCATCCAAATGGTATATTCCTTCATTTCCAAAGGTAATATAAAAACCATTCCGTTCCTTGTCATCATATCCTAAATTGATGACAAAATTTTCTCTTCCGGTATAGAGCTGTGTGTCTTCTCTGTATGTTATCATCCTCTTATGAGCCGTTTTTGTATCAAACATGAGATGGATGGCATAAGGACTTGTCCAATCCTTATATTTATCAGTGATTATTTTCTGATCTAACCTGCTTAACCGTTTCATGCTGTTTTCCAAGCCGTTTAACGGGTTAGATGTGGTGTACTGAAATCCTTTTAAATATACATACAACTCGGTATTCTTTTGATTTTTACAGGAGACATATACCTGAGCATTTGGCTGTTTTACATAGAAAGTATTCTCTTTAAAAGTGATACCTTCCCTACATTCTATCTGGTAATCCGGCTCTTCTGTATTTGTAGTCACATCTGTGGTTTCAATCAACTGCCCGTTTGCTATGGCATCCATGTCCTTCACATCTTCCTCTTCCACTACGGCGCTCTTTAATAAGATATCTTCCTTCTCAACACTGTTATATTGGTCAAAGCTTTGCCGTGAAATGACATTGTCATAAGTATATCCTAACGGCAGTGCATATTGATTCTGATACAGATTATATTTTGTGCTCTGATACAGCCTGCTGTTTTTGTCAGAATATTCATAAGGCGTTGACTTACGTATCTGTTTGATTTTCTCAAATCCATATGGGATTGCCTGCTTACTGCCTTTTTCACTCAGATAATATTTTGTGGAAAGAAGGGACAGCAACGAAGCCCTGTCATCCAATCCATGATAAATTACCGTCATATATTCCCTGTTATCCATCTGTGTGATAAATTCCTGCATATTACCGTTTCCAAGGCTCCAATAAGAACCTAGTCCGTTTACATCAAAAAGTGCCGAAGCATTGTCGCAATATCCCAGTTTTGTCGAATACTCTCCTTTCACGCCAATATGACCGCTTAATAACGTCTGATAGGTATCATTGAGCACGGAACTGTCATGCTCCGTAACCGGACTGCTGAAACGGTAAAAGGAATCATCTTTCACGTGTTTTCTGATATCCGCACTTTGAGATTTCTGATAGGAGGCATAAGCTGTTCCCCTGTCTAAAAACTGAGAAATATAATTTTGCTCATCCAGAGAATACATATATAATGCGTTCAGTGCAATGCTAAACAGAATAGAGAGCATTGCCATATTTTCCAGTTTTCTGAATGATACTTTTTGTAGTTTAAGAAAATGCAGAATCAGCATGGTCAGCACAAAAATAAAAAGCTGTCCCAAGGCATTTTCCGTTCTCGTATTTTTGTTAATACATATAAGAAAAGCATAGATACTGATAAAAACTGCAATTTTATAAAAATCCTTTGTCTTCAGAGTTAAAATTTCTTCCCAATAACTTACCACAATATAAGCCGCCAGCATTCCCAACGCCCACATCCAACGGTTGGTAATATAGGACATACCATTCATAAAATATCCTGCCACCGGAAGACCTACTGCCATAATGGAAAGGAAAAACAGACATACCTTCTGCTTATCCTTTTTTTTGAAAATAGCATACAATCCCACAATAACCAGCGGCGTGTATCCCATATAAACATAATATCCGGCGGTATCTGCCGAAATAAAAGAAGTCAGCAATTTCTGATAGTAGGAAAACTCGTAAAGAAACGGTACCTGAAATCCCACTCCCTGCCGGTTATCTTCCAAAAAAAGCATGGCTGTGGGAAGAAAAAGACATGCCGATATCATAACCCCTGTGAGGGCATATAAAAGCATGAACGACAGTTTCTTTATCATCGATTTGATTTGTCTGCCATAGATAAAAATACATCTTACCAATGTATATACCACGGTCAGAATTGCAATCATATAAAAAAAGTAAAAATTACTTGCTGCGCACAATGCAATGGAAATAATAAACTGATATGGTTTACGGTTTTTTAAGATTTTTTCCACGCCGGTCAGAATGAGAGGGAAAAATATCATGGGTGTGATAAAAAAAGGATGTCTGACTGCCACAAACATGGTGTAGCCTGTAAATACATAGATAACTGCTCCGGCGATAATTCCGTTTCCTTTACGACCCATCACTCTGCAAAACTGCATGAAAGCAAGCCCCGCAAAATATAATCTTAAAATAATCAAAAAGTCGTACAAGTATTCTGTATATCTGGCCGGTACAAAAACGGAAAGCAGATTTAACGGTTCCCCAATCACATAGTAATTCAACGTAGTAAGTATGTCAGAACCTGTTCCTAAAGAAAAATCCCACAGGGGAATAGAAAAAGTATGCTCAAACAAGATATTTCGGATGATATCACGAAGCCATGTACCATAATAGGTCAGGGCAAGATTATGCTGTGCATATCCGTCTTCGTTCCAAATAAAAGATTTCCCGTTCAGGGCAAAATATAGAAAAGTTGCGGTTGCAGCCATCAGAAAAACTACTGAATATATATATACATTATGTGACTTTGTTCGGCTTTGTTTCTTCATTATGTACCTCCTTCAACACCACCTTCCATTTCATACGGAAAGAGTGAAGCTTAAATATGTTTGTATTTTTCTATCCATTGAAGTTCTTCATTGGTCAGAGTTGCCTGCTCCATCAAATCGGGACGTCTCTCCATCGTCCGTAAAACGGACTGTTGTCTTCTCCATTGGTCTACCTTTGCATGATTTCCTGACAGTAGAATTTCAGGCACTTTTTTTCCCATAAATTCGGCAGGTCTTGTGTACTGGGGATATTCTAATAAATTGTCGTGGAAACTTTCAAATTCCGCAGAAACTTGATTATTTAAGACGCCCGGTACCAGTCTGGAAATGGCATCAATCATAACCATGGAAGGTAGTTCCCCTCCGGTCAGCACATAATCTCCGATGGAAACATGGTCCGTTACAATCATTTCCAGAACCCGCTCGTCAATGCCCTCATAATGACCACACAGGAAGACCAAATCTTCTTCCTTGGAAAAATCCTCTGCCATTTTTTGGTTGAATACTTTTCCCTGGGGTGTCAGGTAAATCACTCTTGGCTGATATCCTATCTTGTCTACCACGGACTGATAACTTCTGTACACCGGTCCCGGCTGCATAACCATACCGGCGCCTCCACCGTAAGGATAATCATCCACCTGCCCATACCTGTTTCCTGCAAAGTCTCTGATATTTATGGTATTTAATTGAATGAGCCCCTTGCTGACTGCTCTTCCGGTAATACTGGTATTGACACCCTGTTCAATCATCTCCGGGAAAAGGGTCAGGACGTGAAAATTCATAAATCTAATAATCCTTTCATTATGTGTACTTTTATCACTTTGTTTTCTATATCTTTTTCCAATACACACTCTTTAATTACAGGCAATAACACTTCTTTTCCTTCCAATGTTTTTACCACATAAACACCATTTGCGCCAGTTTGTAATACGTCTGTCAGTTCCCCTAATTCTCTGCCCTCATCTGTAACTACTCTGCATCCTATCAGATCCACAATAAAATGTTCCCCTTCTTTTAAGGGAATGGCATTCTCTCTTGTAACCAGCAGATCCATTCCTTTATACGGAATGATCTGATCCATATTGTCAAACTGACGAAACTTTAAAATAACCATATTTTTAAAATATTTTGCACCGGTCACATCTACATTCACATATTCTTTCCCTGTGTCAATGACCGCTTCTTTTAAATCATCAAATCTTTTTATATCATCTGTGGTAGGATAAACTTTTACCTCACCGCGGACCCCATGGGTATTACTGATTACCCCCACTCTTAAATATTTCTCCATAAACACCTTTTCTGAAATTGATAACAAGGCTGGAGTTCTCCAGCCTTGCTGCACTTGTATCAAAGTATCATTATTGAATTTCTACTTTTACTTTTTTATCACATTTTGAAGATGCCGCCTTTACCACAGAACGGATTGCTTTTGCAATTCTTCCCTGCTTACCGATTACTTTTCCCATATCTTCCTGGGAAACATGTAATATCACTAGGATTTCTCTTTCATTTTCTGTCTCTGTGACAACAACTTCATCAGGAGAGTCAACAAGTGCTTTTGCAATTGTTTCTACCAATTCTTTCATGAATTTACCCTCCGATATTATTTTTCAATTCCGGCAATCTTTAAAAGTTTTCCAACAGTCTCTGTTGGTTTTGCTCCATTTGCCAGCCATTTCTTTGCAGCTTCTTCATTCACATCAAATACACTTGGCTCCTGATTCGGGTCATATGTTCCGATTTCTTCAATAAATCTTCCATCTCTCGGTGCTCTTGAGTCAGCAACAACGATTCTGTAAATCGGATGTCTCTTCTTACCCATTCTCTTTAATCTCATTTTTACTGCCATTTTTTCTTTACCTCCGTAAAATTTAAATTCTAATTTATGTTTAAAAGCCAAAAGGCATTTTAAATCCACCTCTGCGTTTTCCTTTGCCCCCCATCATGCCGGGCATGTTTTTCATCATTTTTCTTGCCTGCTCAAACTGTTTCACCAGTTTATTTACTTCACTGATATCCACGCCGGCACCCTTTGCAATGCGCTGCTTTCGGGACGGATTCATGAGATCCGGGTTTCCCCGCTCCTCTTTTGTCATAGAGAAAATAATCGCCTCAATTTTCCCCAGCTGTTTTTCGTCAGGAAGCATGTCGTCTTTAATCTGACCGCCCATTCCCGGAATCATTTTCAGCAGGGAAGAAAGTCCTCCCATGTTCTTTATCTGACCCATATATTCCAGATAGTCGTCAAATGTAAACTGGGCTTTCCTAAGTCTCTGCTCCATCTCTTTTGCCTTATCCTGATCAATGGCCTGTTCTGCTTTCTCAATCAGGGATAAAACGTCGCCCATTCCCAAAATACGGGAAGCCATTCTGTCTGGATAGAACTGCTCCAGATCCGATAACTTTTCTCCCATACCGATATATAAAATAGGCTTTCCGGTAACCGCTTTAATGGACAATGCTGCACCGCCTCGGGTATCACCGTCTAACTTGGTGACAATAATACCGTCAATTCCTATTTTTTCATTGAACTCTTTTGCCACATTAACTGCATCCTGACCGGTCATGGCATCTACTACCAGAACAGCCTGCGTCAGCTGAATATTGTCTCTGATTTCCACCAGTTCGTTCATCATGTCTTCATCCACATGCAAACGTCCTGCCGTATCTAAAATTACTACATTATTGCCATTCTTTCTTGCATGTTCAATGGCTGCTTTTGCGATATTTAAAGGTTTCTGTCTGTCTCCCATGGAAAATACGGGAACCTGTTGTTTTTCACCGTTAATCTTTAACTGTTCAATGGCTGCCGGTCTGTATACGTCACAGGCTGCCAGCAGTGGTTTCTTTCCTTTTGCCTTCAGTTTGCCGGCAATTTTTGCGGTAGTGGTGGTTTTACCCGCACCCTGAAGTCCCATCATCATAATGACGGTAATTTCATTGTCCGGAAGCAGTTTTAATTCTGTCGTCTCTGAACCCATAAGGGCAGTCAGTTCTTCATTGACAATCTTAATCACCATCTGTCCCGGTGTTAAACTGGTTAATACATCCTGTCCTACCGCTCTCTCATTAACTTTTTTAATAAAATCTTTTACAACCTTAAAATTTACATCCGCCTCCAGCAAAGCGATTCTTACTTCTTTCAGCGCAGCCTTGACATCTTCTTCCGTCAGTCTGCCTTTGCTTCTAAGGTTTTTAAATATATTCTGTAATTTATCGGATAAGCTTTCAAAAGCCAAAGCCATACCTCCTAATAATTTTCTAATATTTCCTGTGCAATCTCTTTAATTTTTGAGATACTGTCTTTCTCCCGGCAGTCAGCCAGCCGGCATATCTGTGCCACATCATCTTTCGTTTTGGAAAACCGTTCGATTAAATGAAGTTTTTCCTCATAGCCGTTCAGTATCTTATCACATCTCTTTACTAAATCATGAACGCCCTGTCTGGAAATTCCGCGCTCTGCGGCAATCTCTCCCAAGCTTAAATCATTTAATATGAAATCCTCATATATTTCTTTTTGATGTTGTGTAAGCAGTTCACCGTAAAAATCATATAACAGCGAACTTTTATAAATATCTTTCATAATATTGCACCTTACCTGCTTTTGGTATATTACACCAGAAAGAAACAGGTGTCAAGTATTTTTTCTTGACACCTGTTTCTTTCTTCAGAAAATCTGAATTTTCATTTTTTTAATCCTTATTATTTATCTGGCGGATTTTCCAGTCCGATATCTGTCAATGCAGACGATTATTAACAATCCCAATACTCCAATCAGACTGACAACAGCTCCTGCTTTGATTCCCGGAGTACAATAGGACAACCGGATTTCATGCTCTCCTTCTTCCAGAAAAATACCTGTGTACATGTAGTTTACTTTTTCTGTCTCATACTCTTTTCCGTCCACATAGGCAGTCCATCCCTTACTATAAGGAATTGTCAGAACCAATAATTTTTCTTTGTCAAGATTTATGGTTCCATTGATTTCATTGTCCTTCATTGTTACGTCAGATAAAACATCCTCTTTCAGATTTTCAATCTTTTCCTCATATTTATCATAGGACTGTTCCACAATGTTCAATTCATCAAAGGAATAAATTCCAGGTTTATCAAACTTTAAAACCACACTGTACCGGCTGTTTTTGTTATATCCTAAATTGATAACATAGTCTTCTTTTCCGTTATATAGTCCATCCACGTCCGTCAACTGCATTAACTTGGTGTAAACATATTCATCTGAAAAATAAATATTACCGCTGACAGGTTCACTCCAAAATTCATTTTTGGATTTCAACAGATTCTGTTCTGCCCTGCTGAAAGAATCCAGTTGTTTTTCAAACTGATCCAACGGATTCTGAAATTTTATGTTCAGGTTTTTTACCGTTGCATATAAACCACTATTAGGTGAACTGTTAAAATGAAGCACAACGCCGGCATTACTTTGCATAACAACAAACTGATGATCCTGATAGGTAACTCCTTCATAGCATTCCACCTGATAATCTAATTTTTTGCTCGAAAACGCTGTTTTCTGTATATCTGTATTGCTTGCATCTTCCAGTACGGCGGACTGAAGCATTAACTCTTCTTTTTCTATACCATTATAGCCTGCAATATCTTTTTCAGATACAAAACCATCGTATGTATATCCAAGGGGAAGTGCAAACTTATTTTCATAAAGGTAATAGATTGTTTTTGTATTTTTACCATTTTTATATCTGTAAGTATATGGCGCTTTCTTCTTTATGGTCTTAATCTTCTCAAAACCGTAAGGTACTACATTTTCATTTCCCTTTTCACTGATATAATATTTTACACTGGAAAGAGAAAGCAGACCGGCGCGGTTGTCAATGCCGTGGTACATATAGGTCGGATATTCTCTTGCTTCCGTATTAAGAAGATAATCTGAAATATGGGAATTTTGCAGGCTCCAATAAAAACCAATTCCGTTTACACCAAACAATAATGCGGAATTGTCAATACTTTTAACGGACATATCCGCCTTGCTCATACTGGAAGCAATACCGGTCCGCAAAATCGTGTTCTTTCTGCTGTCTTTTGTGTTGTCAAATTCTTCGCTTTCCGAACTGAAGCGGAAAAACGCATTATCTTTTACTTCATTTTTAATATCACTGCTTTGCGTTTCCTGGTAAGTTTTATAAACCTGTCCGCTGTCAATAAATTCCGAAATATAATTTCCCTGATGAAACGAATACATAAAATAACCGTTTATGGCAATGCCGAAAATTACCGTGACTGCAACTGCACATTCCTTTTTATACCGAAAACTCTGATGAAATACTATCAGATAAATCACCAGCAATAATATTGGCGCCAGTTCCATCATGGCATTCAATGTTCTTGCATTTTTCATAAAGCAAATGAAAAAAGTATACACTGCTAAATAAACAAATACAGGTTTTACATTGGTAACACAGATATTCAGAATTTCTTCCCAGTAATCCACAATAAGATAAGAACAAAGCAAGGCAAAGGCCCACAGCCATCTGTTTGAAACATAGGAACCACCATTCATGAAACTTCCCATAATCGGGCTAATTAATATAAATATGCTTACAAATAAAAATACAAACTGTTGTTTGTTTTTCTTTTTAAAGCAAAAGAACAGACCTAACAGTGCAACCGGTGTATAGCCCATAGCGTTCCATGTGGAATTTACTTGGGCAGATATCAGTTCGGAAAATAATTGCTGATAATATTCCGCATCATAAAACAGTGACAATGTATAATCCACGCCATGCCGGTTGTCTCCGATAAAGAAAAGAATCACCGGAAGGAATAAAATTGCGGAAATCATAACTGCAACAATGGAATACAACAGCATACTTCCCAGTTTTTTCACACTGGCAGATATCTTTTTTCCATGGAGAAATCCGCAGCGGATAACGGCATATATTACGGTCAGAAATACCATCATATAGAAAAAATAGAAATTGCTGATGGCACTGAATATAATTACAAAAATAAACTGATAAGGCTTCCCGCCTTTTAATATTTTTTCCACGCCTCCTAACAGCAGCGGAAAAAATATCATAGGTAATACAAAAAACGGATGACGTACGGCGGCAAACATGGTGTAGGTTGTGAAAACATAGGCAATGGCTCCCACAACAACACCGTTACCTCTCTGATTCATAATCTTACAGAAAGAAATAAATGCCAGACCGGACAGATATAACCGGATGATAATCAAAGCTCCGTAGAGATATTCCGTGTACTTCGGGGTAACAAATATGGATAATAAATTCAGCGGTTCTCCCAAAACATAGTAGTTTAACGTAGTGATAATGTCAGCACCATAGCCTATGGAGAAATTCCACATTGGAACCGTAAACGTATGCTCTACAAAAATATTTTTTACAATCTGTCTCAGCCAGCTTCCGTAATAAGATAATGCCAGATTGTGCTGTTCCAAACCGTCTAAGTGCCAGACAAAAGATTTTTTGTTCACAACAAAATATCCGAATGTTACTATAGCCGCAATTACAAATAACAGAGAATATTTTGCAATCACGCCAAACCGCTTATTTTCTAGCGCCCATCTGTTTTTCATAAAGAATCCTCCTGTAAATTACCTATAAATTAGGCATTTCCTCTTTTGGGTCATATCCTGCATCTTTTAAAGCTTTTAAAATCTGTTTTTTGTGGTCATGTCCGAAACACTCCAGCGTAACTTTCAATTCCACGGCTGCATTCCGATTGACGGAGACAAACTGGTTATGTTCCAGTTTGATTACATTTCCCTGTTGTTCGGCAAGTTTGCCTGCAACTTTTACCAGTTCTCCCGGCTTGTCCGGAAGAAGTACGGAAACTGTAAATACCCTTCCCCTTTGAATCAAGCCATGCTGTAAGATGGATGACATGGTAATGATATCCATGTTTCCGCCACTGATAATGGAAACCACTTTCTTGTCTCTGCATTTTAAATGCTTCAGTGCTGCCACGGTAAGAAGTCCGGAGTTTTCAGCTACCAGTTTATGATTTTCAACCATGTCAAGAAAGGCATCTATCAGTTCATCATCCTTGATTGTTATAATTTCATCAATATTCTCCTTAATATATGGAAAGATTTTCTCTCCCGGCGTTTTTACTGCCGTACCGTCTGCAATGGTATTGGCGCTTGGCAGAGTGACAATCTCCCCTGCTTCAAAACTGGCTTTCATACACGCCGCATTTTCCGGCTCCACACCGATTACCTTGATTCTCGGATTTAACAATTTTGCCAATGTACTGACACCGGTAGCAAGTCCGCCGCCACCGATAGGAACTAAAATATAATCTACCGTAGGCAGTTCCTTAAAAATTTCCATGGCAATACTGCCCTGACCTGCCGCCACATCCAGATCATCAAAAGGGTGTATAAATGTATATCCCTCTTTCATTGCAAGATTTAAGGCGTACTGGCAGGCATCATCATACACATCACCATAGAGAATCACGTCCGCACCGTAACTTTTTGTGCGGTTTACTTTCATCAGTGGTGTGGTGGTCGGCATGACAATGGTTGCCTTTGCACCATAAAGTTTGGCTGCATAAGCCACACCCTGGGCATGGTTTCCTGCGGAGGCGGTAATCAGCCCTCTCTCTCTTTCTTCTTCTGTCAAAGTGCTGATTTTGTAATAGGAACCTCTTACTTTATATGCACCCGTAAACTGCATGTTTTCCGGTTTGATATATACCTGATTGCCTGTCTGTTCACTAAAATAGTCGCTGTAAATCAGGCTGGTATTTAACGTCACTTTTTTTACAATTTTGCTGGCTTCCTCAAACTTTTTTAAATCCAATTTCTCACTCATCTTCTTCACTTCTTTCCTCAATATGTTTTCTCTTGCTCTGTTTTTTATGAAAAACACACTCTCGTGTTCTGAAACCAATGGCCTTGTCACTCTGTAAACAGCGCTTCTACAAATTCTTTGGCATCAAATTTCTGCAAATCATCAATCTGTTCTCCGACACCGATATATTTTACCGGAATCCCCAGTTCTGACTGAATGGCAATGGCGATTCCTCCCTTTGCCGAACCGTCCATTTTGGTCAAAATTACACCGGTAATCTCTGCACATTCTTTGAACTGCCTTGCCTGTTCCAAAGCATTCTGTCCTGTAGTAGCATCCAACACGATAAAATTTTCCCGCCTTGTACTATCATATTCTTTTGTGATGATTCTGTCCAGTTTTTTCAACTCCTCCATAAGATTTTTCTTGTTATGCAGTCTTCCCGCCGTATCACAAAGCAGAATGTCTGCATTCTTGTTTTTTGCTGAGGTGATGGCGTCAAACAGAACGGAACCCGGGTCTGAACCTTCTTTTCCCGAAACAATATCCACTCCGGAACGGTTCGCCCACTGAATTAACTGATCCGCGGCTGCGGCGCGAAAAGTATCTGCCGCCGCCAGAACCACTTTTTTGCCATTGTTTTTAAACTGGCTTGCCAGCTTTCCAATAGAAGTGGTTTTTCCCACTCCATTGACACCGATTACCAGAATGACGGATTTTTCATTTTCAAAATCATAGGCATTTTCACCAATATCCATCTGTGCCTCAATGTTTTGAATCAGAAGTTCCTTGCATTCCATCGGTTCTTTAATATGATTCTCTTTTACCTGTTCTCTTAAATTTTCTAAGATTTCTTCCGTGGTATTCACGCCGATATCACTCATAATCAGAATTTCTTCCAACTCCTCATAGAAATCCTCATCTATGTTAGAAAATCCGGTAAATATGGAATTTAATCCTGAAACAATATTGTTTCTCGTCTTGGAAAGACCTGAAACTAACTTTTTAAAAAATTTTCCTGCCATAATTCCTCCAAACTATTTGTCTAAATCATTCTCCAGCAAATCTACGGAAACCAGCGCAGAAATACCTTTTTCCTGCATTGTGATTCCATACAGTCTGTCTGCACAGTTCATGGTACCCCGTCTGTGGGTAATTACGATAAACTGGGTATTTTTTGTCAGTTTATGTAAATATTCCGCAAAGCGGACTACGTTGGAGCCGTCCAATGCCGCCTCAATTTCATCCAACAGACAGAACGGGGACGGTTTCAGATTCTGAATGGCAAACAACAGACTGATTGCCGTCAGTGCCTTTTCCCCGCCGGATAACTGCATCATATTCTGCAGTTTCTTTCCCGGCGGCTGGGAGATAATGTTGATGCCTGCCTCCAATATGTCTTCTGCATCAGTCAGTTCAATGGTGCCTTTACCGCCTCCGAACAACTCCTTAAATACTTTATCAAACTGGGTTTTGATTTCCTCAAACTTCTCTTTAAACTGTTTGCGCATGCCTACTTCCAGTTCGTCAATAATCTTCAGAAGATTTTCCTTTGCCTCCATCAGATCCTCATGCTGTCCTTTCATAAACTGATACCGTTCATTGACTTCCCTGAACTCTTCAATGGCGTTCATATTTACATCACCCAGCGCTCTCATTTCTTTTCTGATATTTGCGATGTTTTCTTTCATTTCACTCTTATTGTTAAATTCAGGATTTTTCATCTCCGAAGCTTTTCTGTAAGTGATTTCGTATTCGTTCCACATGTAGGCTTCTTTATTTTCGCCTTTTTCTTCCAGCGCCTCCTTCTGACTGCTTAACCGGTAAACCTCTTTATCCAAAGTGGAGATGGTTTCGGACAACTGTTCTCTCTTTTCAAAGAATTCTTTGTGTTCTCTGCTCTGATTTTCTTTTTCCCGTTTTGCCTCCTCAATTTCCCGGTTTAACTGTTCAATCATCTGACGGGATTTTTCTGTTTCCTTTGTAAGATTTTCAATTGCTTCCAGTCTTGCGGAAATTTCATTGTCATTTTCTTTAGAGTTATTTTTAATATGTTCCATTTCCGCTGTCAGCGTGTGAATGGTTTCTTTTGCTTTCTCAATTTTTTCCACAATAAACTCATGCTTCTGCTTAAAGTTTGCAATATCAATATTGATTTCTTCTAAAGACGCGGTTTCACCCGCCATCTCTTCCCGGATTGTATTTAACTGTTTTGTTTTTTCCACAACTTCCTTTTCAAGGAACGTGTTCCTGTCTTCCGTACCGGACAGCTCTTCATTCAGTTCTGTATTATTTTTGTGAATATCACTGATTTCTGCCTGCATATCATCATTTTCCTTCGTAAAACTCTGATATTCAAGCATAATGCTGTCCTTTCTGGCATTTGCCTGCTTTAAGTTCACTTCAATGGTATTCTTAATAAGCATCTGCTCCTGAAGTCCCTTATGTATTTTCGCTTCCTCTTCGCTGATTACGCTGATTTCACTGCGGTTGTCAATCAGCGCTTTATCCAGTGTTTCTTTTTCTGCTTTAAGTTCTGATAAAGATTTTTCAATTTCTTCAATTTCCCGTCTTCTTCCAAGAAGGTTACTGTTATTTCTGAAAGCACCACCGGAAATGGAACCGCCTACGTTCAGATACTCTCCTTCCAGAGTGACAATTCTTACAGTGTATCGGTATTTTCTCTCAATGGCAATGGCGTGATCCACCGTGTCAACAACCATTACTCTTCCAAGCAGGTACTTTGCAATACCCTCATATTCTTTCTTGATATGCACCAAATCGCTGGCAAGCCCCACTACACCTTTTTCTTCCAGCGCATCCGGTGCGTTGAAATTGGTCTTGTTGCTCATACTGCTCAAAGGCAGAAAGGTGGCTCTTCCAAACCGGTTTTTCTTTAAGTATTCAATGGTCTCCTTTGCCGTAGTTTCCGTATCTGTAACAATATTTTGAATATTTCCGCCCAAGGCCGTCTCAATTGCTACTTCATATTTTTTATCCACTTTGATAATATCTGCGACAACACCGATAATTCCCTTTTTGCTCTCTTTTAATTCCATTACTTTTTTGATACTGTTACCGTAACCTTCGTATCGCTCGGTAATGTTTTTTAAAGCTTCCAAGTTGGATTTTAACTTGTGATATTTTTCCTGATTGGCAGATAATTCTTTGGTCAGTTGGCTGTTCTTTATCTTAAGGTCGGCAAGATCATTCTGGTATGTCTGCAGTGTCTCTTTCACCTGCCCGATTTCGTTGTCCACATCTTTTAACTGGGTCTCTAACTGCGAAATCACATTCTCTTGTCCGTCTTTACGGCTCTGGAAATCAATCAGTTTCTGATTTAACTGGGATTTTCGGATGTTAATCTGTTCTAACAGAGTATCACAACGCTGAATTTTTGTTTTGATAACGGACTTTGCATTTAACAGTTCAATAATCTCAGCCTTGTCATCCTCAATTTCCTGTTCTAATGCAGCAATTTTTTCATTACTTCCTGCAATTTCTTCATTAATCCTCGTCTGCGCCTCAACAAGTTCATTTAACTGTTTTTCGTTTTCTTCCTTCTCTCCATTGGAAATATCCAGTTCTTTATTTTGCTGTTCCAACTCTCCCGCAATGGATGAAATTCTCTGATTAATAAATGATTCGTTATTTTTTGCTGAATTAATCTGCTCTTTAATAACGTTAATCTGACCTTCAAATTTTTCAACATTTAAGATGGTCTCGTTCAGACTGGCATTTTTCGTCTCTATGGAACCATTAATTTCTTCAATAATCTGCTCCAATTTTGTGTAATCCGCCTTGATTTTTTCAAATTCATCGCTGGCAGTCTGCATATCGGAAGATGCAATCTGAATCTTCTCATCAATCTGGATAAGGCGGTTTCTTATCTCTTCCATTTCAATCAGAAACATATTTACATCATTGATTTTTAAATCTTCTTTTAATACCAGATATTTTTTTGCCTTCTCACACTGTTTTTCAAGAGGTATTACCTGACGTTCCAACTCAGTCAAGATATCCGTCACACGAACCAGATTCTGATTCTGGTCGTCTAATTTTTTCATTGCATCATTTTTGCGCCGTTTATATTTTACAATTCCGGCTGCTTCGTCAAACAACTCCCTTCGCTCTTCCGGTTTACCACTTAAAATCTTGTCAATCTGTCCCTGTCCGATAATGGAATATCCTTCTTTACCGATACCGGTATCGTAAAACAGTTCATTGACATCTTTTAAACGTACCTGCGTACCGTTAATCATATATTCACTCTCACCGGAGCGGAACAGTCTTCTGGACACAGTAACTTCATTGTAATCCAGATTCAGTTTATGGTCTGAATTGTCAAAAGTGATGGCAACATAGGAATACCCCATAGGCTTTCTGTTTTCTGTTCCGGCAAAAATTACATCTTCCATCTTGGAACTTCGAAGCTGCTTGATTTTCTGCTCTCCAAGAACCCATCTTACGGCATCTGCCACATTACTTTTACCAGAACCGTTTGGTCCTACTATTCCCGTAATACCGTTGTGAAATTCAAATTTTATTTTATTTGCAAATGATTTAAAACCGTGTATTTCAATACTTTTTAAATACATATTAACTCCTCTTTTCCAGTGCTTTCAATGCATGATAGGCTGCCTGCTGTTCCGCGGCTTTCTTTGTATGTCCTGTTCCCTTACCAATGATTTTTTCATCTAACTTTGCCACGGCACCATAACTTTTATTATGGTCCGGTCCGCTTTCCTCCACAATCTCATAAGAAAGCGTACCTAATTTCACCTGATTCATCCGTTCCTGCAATATGGTTTTTGCATCATAAAACAGTCGTTTACTTTCAATATCATTTAAGGCAAACTGCAAAATAAATTCTTTTGCCTTGTCAATTCCGCCATCTAAGAAGATAGCTCCAATTAATGCTTCAAATGCATCGGATACAATGGAGTCCCGCTTTCTTCCACCGGTAGTTTCCTCTCCCTTTCCCAGATAGATAAATTCATCCAATCCTATCTGTCTTGCATCCTGCGCCAGTGTAGGTTCACAAACCAGACTGGCTCTCAACTTTGTCATATCACCTTCCGGCATCTGTTCCATGTGCGTATATAAAAATTCACTGGAAATCATTTCCAAAACTGCATCTCCTAAAAATTCCAGCCTCTCATTATCTTTCATTTTCTTTGCTTTATGTTCATTGGCAAAAGAAGTATGAGTTAATGCATTCAACAATAAATCTTTATTCTTAAATGTGTACCTGATATTATTTTCTAATTGATAGTAATCACTGTTCATAATTGTTCATCCTGTTTATAAATTCTCTCTAACGAAACTTAAAGCCCTATTGCTAGGGCTTTAAATTTCATTAGAACATTGTGTCCGCTTTGTCCGTCACTTTTTGCAAAGCGTTTTATTAAAGAGCCTTCTTTATTTTTTCGTAAGCATCGCCTACCGTCACAATGGATTCTGCTTCATCGGTCGGTACCTGAATACCAAACTCTTCCTCAATGCCCATAATAATTTCTAATACATCCAGCGAATCTGCACCTAAATCATCTGCAAACTTGCTGTCTGCGGTAATGGTGCTTTTATCCACATCCAGTACCTCTGCAATGGCATTAATCAGTCTCTCTAATTCCATAGTTAATCCTCCTTACTTTCCAAAGAAAGTTTTTCTTTAAATTTATTATTGATATCCGATTCATTAAATGCAGCACATTGTAGAATGGAATTTTTGATTTCGATATATTTAGAGCTGCCATGAGTTTTCACTAAAAGCCCATTTAAACCTAAAAGCGGTGCTCCGCCATGTTCCTCCAGAGAAAATCCTTTTAACGTTTTTTTCAGACTTTTTTTAATCAGTAAAGCGCCTATTTTTGTTTTTAAGGAACTCATCATGGAACCTTTGATTTTTTTTATTAAAACATCGGCAACCCCTTCATACAATTTCAAAATGACGTTTCCAACAAAGGCATCACAGACAATGACGTCTGCCTTGCCTTTCGGTATGTCTCTCGCTTCTATATTACCGATAAAATTAATTTCTTCTAACTGCTCCAGCAGAGGATAAGTCTCCTTTACCAGAGCATTTCCTTTCTCTTCCTCCGCACCGATATTTACAATGGCTACTTTTGGATTTTTAATTCCTACAATATTTTCCATATATACGGAACCCATCTTTGCAAACTGTACCAGATGAGAAGCTCTGGCATCCACGTTTGCACCACAGTCTATCAGTAAAGAAGCTCCCTTTGCCGTTGGAATCAGCGGTGCCAAAGGTGGTCTCTCCACACCCTTCATCCTTCCGATAATCACATGTCCGCCTACAAGGTTTGCTCCTGTACTGCCGGCAGAAACCATGGCGTCTGCCTCTCCCTTTCGCACCATGTACATACATTTTACCAGTGAAGAATCTCTTTTGGTACGCACTGCAGCCACCGGCGGTTCTCCGGTTTCTATCACTTCTGTCGCATTGACCACTTCAATTTTATCTTTATTATACTGATATTTGGATAATTCCTCATAAATCCGTTCTTCTTTTCCCACCAGTTTAATCAGCATATCTTTGTCTTCGTTTGCTGCGTAAACGGCACCTTTTACAATTTCTTCCGGGGCATGATCTCCCCCCATACAATCTAAAGCAATTACTGTCTTTGACATCTAAATGTCCTCCTTTGCATACAAAATAATATACTAGAAAATGGTTATAAAATCAAGTGTAGCACATTATTCCTTTCAGCGCCTCTATGACTTTTACACAGCTTTCATATCAGGGATTCTCAAAAAGTTTTCCTGCGATATAAAAATAAGACTTTGCACAATCACAAAGTCTTATTTTTATAATTAGTCAACTGAAACTATTTCTTTTTTGTTGTAACTTCCACAAGCCTTGCACACTCTATGCGGCATCATCAATGTTCCACATTTACTGCACTTTACAAGGTTTGGAGCTGACATCTTCCAGTTTGCTCTTCTCTTATCTCTTCTTCCTTTTGAAGATTTGTTCTTTGGACAGATAGACATGGTTCACACCTCCTTAAACTGATTAAAAATATCTAAGATTTTTGACATTCCTGTTCCTGGCTCTGCGTCTTCGCACTTACAGGTTCTCAAATTGAGATTTGCCCCGCATCTATTGCAAATTCCCTTGCAGTCAGTCCTGCACAGAACTTTCATAGGTAAGTTAACCAGAATCTCATTATAAATAAACACCTCTGAATCGAATTTTGTACCGTCCAGATAAGGTTCCTCATCCAAATCGGCAATTCTCTCCTCTGATGTTTTATTCAAATCTAAATCTTTGAAACAGTCAATATTGATGCTGTAATCTACAGGTTCCAGACATCTGTCACATGGAATCGCCAACGTGACATTTCCCTTACATGTAAAGGAAACATGTTTCTTTTCATTATGATGAAAGGATAACTGAATGTCATATCCTTTTACCGGATAACATGCTTTCTTTGTTTTAAATTCCTTTGTGTCAAAGGGAGGCTGAATATGTTTCTCCCTGCCTTCTTCCTGTAGAATTTCATATAAATCAATTAACATAATATTCCTTCTTCAAAGACACCTAAACAATTATACATAGCAGGTGTATGTTTGTCAAGCGTCATTTCTTCTAATATTTTCTTCTAATATTTTCTCTGCTTCTTTTTCCTTATTTCAACAGTGAAACGGTCTCTCTTGCAATGGCAAGTTCCTCATTGGTAGGAATGACATAAACTTTTACTTTAGAATCCGGTGTGGAAATCATCACTTCCTCACCTCTTTTGCTGTTTGCTTTTTCATCTAGCATCACGCCCAGATACCCTAAATGACTGCATACTGCCTGACGTACCGCTGTGTTGTTTTCGCCCACACCTGCCGTGAAAACAATATTATCCACACCGTTCATCACAGCCACATAAGCCCCTATAAACCGGACAACTGTCTGAATGTATGCGTCAAATGCCGATTTGGCGGTTTTATTTCCTTCTTCAATGGCTTTTGTAATATCACGGAAATCACTGGAAACGCCAGACAATCCCGCAATTCCCGACTCTTTATTCAGAATATCCGTCACTTGGGATACATCTTTCTTTTCAATGTCTGCAATCACTTCCAAAATGCCCGGATCAATATCTCCCGAACGGGTTCCCATTATCACTCCCGCCAGAGGTGTCAGTCCCATACTTGTATCGACGGACTTTCCTCCATCTACCGCGCAGATACTTGCTCCGTTTCCTAAATGACAGACAATCGTTTTTAATTCACTCAGCGATTTTCCTACAATTTCAGCCACTCTCTTTGAAACAAAACTGTGGGATGTTCCATGGAATCCATAACGTCTGATTTTATTTATTTTGTAATACTTTTCAGGCAGTCCGTACAAAAAAGCTGACTCCGGCATAGTCTGATGAAATGCGGTATCAAAAACGACCACATTGGGTGTATCCTTCATAATCCGCATACATGCCTTAATTCCGATAATATTTGCCGGATTGTGAAGAGGTGCCAGATAATTACAGGCTTCGATTTTACTTAACACTTCTTCAGTCACAACAGCAGGCCGGGAAAAATACTCTCCACCGTGCACTACACGATGTCCTACCGCTTTCACTTCCTTCATATCTTTGATAACACCCTTAGCCTTGTCAGTCAAAGCATCTATGACTGCCGTAATTGCCTCATGATGGGTAGGCATATCAATTTCTTTTGTCTCTTTACTACATCTTTCACTTTCATAAGTGATGGAACTTCCTTCAATTCCGATTCTCTCACACAGCCCTTTTGCCAGAACTTTCTCGCTGTCGGAATCAATCAACTGAAACTTTAAAGAGGAACTTCCACAATTAATCACTAAAACTTCCATACGATCTCTCTACCTTTTTATTTGATACACACATCACGTGCATTTTGTTAGTTAATCTGTGCCTGAACTGCCGTGATTGCCACAACACCTACAATATCTTTGGCGCTGCATCCACGTGACAAGTCGTTAATCGGCTTTGCAATTCCCTGACAGAGTGGTCCATAGGCTTCTGCCAGTCCAAGCCGCTGTAATAATTTATACCCGATATTTCCGGCATCTAAATCAGGAAATACCAGAACATTGGCTCTTCCTGCCACCGGACTTCCCGGTGCTTTAAATTCTGCGATTTCGGGAACCAGCGCGGCGTCAGTCTGCAATTCTCCGTCAATTAAAAACTCTGGATATTCTTTCTTCGCAATGGCTGTAGCTTCCACCACTTTGTCCACATCTTTATGGGCAGCACTTCCATGAGAGGAATGGGACAGCATGGCGACTCTTGCCTTTTCTCCCACCAGATACTCAAAAGATTCTGCGCTGCTGGCTGCAATATCTGCAAGTTGTACCGGATTCGGATTCTGATTCAATCCGCAGTCTCCCATAACAAACACACCGTTTGCTCCCATTTCCTTATTTGGAACACAGATAACAAAAAAGGCGGAAACCAGTTTGCTTCCCGGCTTTGTTTTAATAATCTGCAAAGAAGGTCTTAATGTATTGGCTGAGGAATGGCATGCTCCTGAAACAACGCCGTCAGCATCCCCACAGTAAACCATCATACACGCAAAATACATATAATCACTGACCAGCATTGCATATGCCTGTTTTTCTGTCATTCCCTTTGCTTTTCGCAACTGATAGAACGCCTGCGCATAGTCTTTGATCTTTTCATATTTTCTCGGATTAATAATGGTAGCACCTTCAATATGATAATCTTTTCCATATTCTTCCAACTCTTCTTCCGAAGCAAGCAATATAATATCTGCAAAATCTTCCTGAATAATCTGCTCTGCCGCTTCATAGGTACGCCTGTCCATACCTTCCGGTAAAACAATGGTTTTCCGGTTGGTTCGCGCCTTATCTTTTAATTCTTCAATAAAACTCATGTACTTTCTCCTTGTTATTTATTTTTCAATCCACTATTTATTATAGTATATCACTTTTCAAGAAACAACAACCTAAAAATTACTAAAATTTCAAAAAATGTCTTATATTCTTGAAAGCATGATGCTATCATGTTAAAATATTTTCTGCGAGGTAAATGATATGAAAACAGTGGGAATTATTGTAGAATTTAACCCGTTTCACAACGGACATAAATATTTAATTGACAAGGCAAAAAAAGTAACAAAAGCTGATAATGTGATTGTTGTTTGCAGTGGTAACTTTGTCCAGAGGGGAATGCCTTCTTTTTTTGACAAATCCATCCGGACAAAAGCCGCGCTTCTAAATGGAGTTGATGTGGTGTTGGAACTGCCGGTTATGTACGCTACGGCTTCCGCAGAAACGTTCGCTGCATCTGCAGTAAGATTATTGGATAAATTAAACTGTGTTGACTATCTGTGCTTTGGCTGTGAAACAGATAACATCAAGGCACTTCCAATTGTGGCAGACATTCTTTTAAAAGAACCGGAAGATTACAAAAATATGTTGTCTGTCTATCTGAAAAACGGCTTTTCCTATCCTAAAGCCAGAGCAAAAGCATTGACGGATTATTGCAATGAGAATCATATTTTAAGCGAATATATTGTAAATCAGATGATTGGTCAGGCCAATAACATACTGGCAATAGAATATCTGAAAGCATTAAAAAATTTTCATTCTTCCATGAAACCCCTTGCCATCAAAAGAACCGGTTCTTCTTATCATTCAGATGTGCTGGATAACACCTTTGCTTCTGCTACCGGCATTAGAAAAGCAATCAGGAATAAACAGTCCATAAAGGACTTTATTCCTGATAATTGTGTGAATTTATATCCGATTCATGAAGAAAACAGTCAGTATATGGAACTGAATGATTTCAGCCGGATTTTGGGCTGTCAATTAATCCATAACAAAGACTTTACAAAATATTATGATATTTCTCAGGATTTATCCAACCGCATCCAGCATTTTACATCTCAATTTACAGACATTGATTCTTTTATTGAGCAACTACAGTCTAAAAATTATACCTATTCCGGCATTTCCAGAATCTTATGCCATATTCTGCTGAACATTCATCAGACAGACATGAATGAATTTATCGCACATGATTACTTTGACTTTGTTCGTGTGCTGGGATTTCGAAAACAGAATAAAATCATATCGAAAATCAAAAGCCAAAGTTCTCTGGAACTGATTGGAAAATTTTCTTCCTATTACAACCGTTCAACAGGTATTGCCCGGAGAATGCTGGATATCAATATGAGCGCTGATGCGTTGTATCGGATGGTTTATATGAATAAATATAACGAACAACTGCCGACAGAATTTGAGCGCCAGATTTGCATTCTTTAACGCTTTCCAAAACTAGTTCTTAAAACTATGGATTGGCGCAGGTATTCTTCCTGTTCTGTTGACAAAATTATCACAGGAGAAATTATTGACCGGCATAATCGGCGCATATCCCAACAGTCCGCCGAATTCTACGGTCTCACCAACTCCTTTTCCTATAACCGGAATAATTCTAACGGCCGTTGTTTTCTGATTTACCATGCCGATGGCTGACTCATCTGCAATAATTCCGGCGATGGTTGTGGCCTTTGTATCTCCTGGAATGGCAATCATATCAAGCCCTACGGAACATACGCAGGTCATTGCTTCCAGTTTTTCAAGAGTTAAGGCACCCTCTTTCACTGCATCAATCATACCCTGATCTTCCGATACCGGTATAAAAGCGCCGCTTAGTCCGCCTACATAGGAAGACGCCATTACGCCGCCTTTTTTCACCTGATCATTTAACATGGCCAATGCCGCTGTCGTTCCCGGTGCTCCCGCTCTCTGGAGTCCAATTTCCTCCAGTATGTCCGCAACACTGTCCCCGATAGCCGGCGTAGGAGCAAGTGATAAATCAATAATACCAAAAGGAACATTCAATCTCTTTGACGCTTCTTTAGCTACCAGTTGTCCTACTCTTGTTATTTTAAAAGCCGTCTTCTTAATTGTATCACAGAGGACTTCGAAGTTCTCTCCTCTCACTTTCTTCAAGGCGTGACGTACCACTCCCGGTCCGGAAACTCCTACATTGATAATCGCATCCGCTTCTGTCACACCGTGGAAAGCTCCTGCCATAAACGGATTATCATCCGGGGCATTACAAAATACGACCAATTTTGCACATCCTAAAGAATCATCCTCTTTGGACGCTTCCGCTGTCTGTTTCACAATCTCGCCCATCAGACGCACTGCATCCATATTAATGCCTGTTTTTGTGGAACCTACATTTACGGAACTGCATACCCGCTCTGTTTCAGCCAGCGCTTTCGGGATGGATTTAATCAAATTTTCCTCAGCCGGTGACATTCCTTTGCTTACCAGCGCAGAATAACCGCCAAGAAAATTAACTCCTACTTCCTTTGCCACTTTATCCAATGTTTTGGCAATCGTGACAAAGTCATCCGGTGTTTTACATGCACTGGCTCCCACCAGACCGATTGGAGTGACGGATATTCTCTTATTTACGATAGGAATTCCGTATTCTTTTGAAATATCTTCTCCGGTCTGAACAAGATTTCCTGCCAGCCTTTTTATCTTATGATAGATGTTACTGTTTAATGTATCTAAATCACTGCTAATACAATCCATAAGGCTGATGCCAAGGGTGATTGTCCTGACATCCAGATTGTAGTTGTCAATCATTTTATTGGTTTCTATCACTTCAAACTTATTAATCATTTTATCCTCCTAAAGTTTCAGTTATAAATGTCTTTTTCTTCTGCAAAAAACTGAAACTTCTCTTTTTACCCGTAAGTTGTAATGCTTAAATATATATTAAATTCTATGCATGCTGTTAAAAATGTCTTCATGCTGCATTCTGACACTGACACCAATCTCCTCACCGATTTTTTCTAAATCGTCTGCCATTTCGTGTACTGCCTTTTTTGCATGATTACAGTCAACAATCATCATCATATTAAAATACTCCTGAACAATTGTCTGTGAAATATCAAGAATATTTACTTTATTTTCTGCTAAATATGTACATACTGCGGCGATAATTCCTACGGTATCTTTTCCTACGACTGTTATAATTGTTTTCTTCATAAAATCCTCCTAAAGATTTAATTTTCTGATATGTTTTTCCGGAAGTATAAATACTTCCATTTCACATAAATTTATCATATTAAAATTCCATATTGCAGGAAGGTCCTGTTCTGCTTGCAACTTTTAAATCAATATCATCCGTATGAAATGGATGTTCTGCAAAATTAATTTCATTCCTAACCGCCTGAAATGCAAGCTCCGGATAATTATTTTCCTGGCTTAAATGCCCCAATACAATTTTTTTCAGACGCTGACTGATAATCTGATTGATAAAATTTCCACATGCTTCATTGGACAGATGCCCTTTATTTCCCCATATGCGTTGTTTTAAATTATAGGGATAAGGTCCCATCTGTAACATTCTCACATCATGATTGGATTCCACTAAAATCCCGTCCAGTTCCTGCAATGAATGAGTCAACTCATCTGTAATTTCTCCTAAGTCCGTCGCTATGGCACAGGATTTGTTCGCTGCTGAATCCTCGTCAAACCTGTAACATACCGGATCCACTGCGTCATGACTGATTTCCAAAGGCGAAATTTTAAGAGTCTTTAAATAAAAACTTTTATTTTTTTCAATCGGAAAGAACAGGTCGGTATCCACCTTTCCCACATCCGCCTGATGCAGAATGTAGTCGATAGTTTTTTCCGTAGCATATACCGGAATCTGATATTTTCTGAGAAAAACCCCCAGTCCCCGGATATGATCGCTGTGTTCATGGGTAATCAGTATTCCGTCTATATCTGCCGGATTCTGCTGAAAGTAAGAAAGTCCTTCCTCCACTTTTTTCTTACTGATTCCCACATCAACTAAAACTGTGGTATCTTTATTTTCCACCAATATGCAATTTCCTTTACTGCCGCTTGAGACAGATGACAATTTCATAAACTCTCCTCATATGTCAGAAAAACTTCCTTGTACATTTTATTGTATTTTCCAATGAATTTCAACCTATATTAAAGTAATAAAGTAAAAAAAGAAAAAATATTATAATAAAAAAGCCTTTTATGAAAAACAAATTATTGACCGTTATCTGTATTATCATTGCAGTTATCATTTTAACAGAGCCGCAAATTGTTACGGCAGGAATGAAAAAAGGCATTGAATTGTCTGCTTATTCTGTTATCCCGGCTTTATTTCCTTTTATGCTGCTTACCAACTACATGATATGTAACAATCTTTGCCAATATATCAGTTACGTATTTTATCCGTTGTTATCAAAAATCTTTCCCGTTTCAAAAAACGGTTGTTTTGCCGTGCTTATTGGTTTTACCGGAGGGTATCCTATGGGTGCAAAGACAATCAACGACTTATATGAAAGAAATCTTATCGGAAAGGAAGAAGGTAAATACTTATGTACTTTCTGCAATAACTGCAGTCTTTCCTTCTTATTAAACTATGTAGTCTATACCTGCCTGAATCATTTCAATATGACTGCGGGTTTGTCCATAAATGTCAAAAAAATTGTTGCTCTGGTTTACCTTCCGGCAATACTGGTTGGCATCATTAACGGATATTTTTTCAGAAAACCGTTGCTACGTCTAAAAAACATGAAGCATCAAGCAGAAACAAGCCCTGTTCATTCCAATAATGTAATTCGCTCCGGTATAAATTCCATTCTCAATTTATGTGTCTATGTCATCTGCTTCTCCGTTTTGGCAGAATTCGTCAATCATCTGACAATTCCTTCTTTTAGTAAATGCATTATGGTATCTCTCATTGAAATCACCAGTGGATGCATGTACACTTCCACTCACCTGACCGGAGGTTCACTACAATTATTTATTCTTCTTTTTTCGTGTGTATTCGGTGGTCTTTCTATCACGTTACAGTCCATTACACAGTTTAAAGAACAAACTTTTACAAAATACTATTTTATTGGCAAATTGGAAACATTAACTGTTTTTTTATTCTTTTTTTACTTATTTCTTAACTGATTTCTCTTTTTCAACCTACAAAAAAACAAGGAATAAAATCCTTGTTTTTTTATAAATCAATTAAATTTTTATAATAAATCTACAGCAATATCGTCCTCTGCTTCTCCGTCAGCCGCTTCTTCTGCCACATCCTGACCGCCTAACTCTTTTCTGCTTTCCACAACCACATTTAACGAACTGTTTAAAGAAGTCATCATCTGATTCTGAGCATTTTCAAAACTGTCCATTCCCGTTGAAAGAATACTCTGTACATTTGACAAAATATCATCTGTATACTGCATGGCTCTTGCTCTCAAATCATTGGCTTCTGAAGTAGCCTGATCTAAAATTCCCTGTGCTTCCTGCTGTGCCTGCTCCAATACCTGATTGGCTTCATTATATGCTTTCTGCATAATTTCGTGTTCACTTACCAATTGATTAATATGGGCTGTAGCTTCTGCAATCATTGACTCAGAACGTTCCTTTGCATCATTTAAAATGGCATCTTTATTTGCAATAATCTTCTGATACTTTCTGATTTCATCAGGAGTTCTAAGTCTTAACTCTGCCAGCAGTTCATCAATATCATCTTTATTTACTACGATTTTTGATGTTGATAACGGCTGAAATTTACAATTATCAATATATTCCTCAATTTCTGTAATAATCTGTTCAATCTTACTACTCATTCCTATTCTCCTTTTTCTTTTAATTTATCATAAACCTGTTGAATAACCGGCTCTGGTACAAATCTGCTGATATCTGCTCCAAAATATGCCGCTTCCTTTACTGTACTGGAACTTAAATAAGCATATTCCAAACTGGTTGTAAAAAAGATGGTATCTATGTCATTGTTTAAAACCATATTTGTTTGAGACATCTGTAGTTCATATTCAAAATCCGTTACTGCCCGTAAGCCCCTGACAATAATCTTTGCATCCACGCTTTTAGCAAAATCAACCAACAGACCTTCAAAAGACATAACCTTTACGTTAGGAATATCTTTTACCACATCTTCTAACATTTTAACACGTTTTTCTACGGAAAACAACGGAGATTTGGAATTATTATTTAAAACGCTGACAATAAGTTCATCAACGATTTTTGAAGCTCTTTTTATAATATCTAAATGTCCCAGTGTGACCGGATCAAAACTTCCGGGATATATTGCTCTTGTCATTTTAATCTCCAATTAGTTTTAAAAAAATATGTTTATTTGTCTTATATCGTTTATCTCTTATCATTTCAAACCCCAGTTTGTCTACATAATCAAACTCTGTATCCATAGAAGCTTCAACGATAATAGTAGAATTTTCATTTATTAAATCAGATTTCGACAGAAAAATCAATACATTTTTCTCTAATTCTTTATTATATGGAGGATCCAAAAAGACAAACTCAAATTTTTTCTTTTCCGTTTCCAGTTTTTTTAACGCCTGCAATACATCACAGCATAACACGGTTGCCTGTTCATCCAAATGGGTTTTTTTCAAATTTTCATGGATACAACTGACCGCTTTTCTGTTCTTTTCCACAAGAGTAGCGTGTTGTGCGCCACGGCTTAGTGCCTCAATGGCAATGGCGCCACTGCCACTGAATAAATCCAGAAAATGAACATGATACAACTGATTCTGAAGCATATTAAACAAAGTTTCTTTAATACGGTCCGTCGTCGGTCTGGTGTCACTTCCTTCGATTGTATTCAATTGTATACGTCTTGCTTTTCCTGCGATAACTCTCATGCTCTCTCCGGTATTCTAAATAAATAAAAGCAAGCAAAAAATTGCCTGCTTTTATTTGGTTAATCTGTTTCAATTATTCTGCGTCAGCAGTTGTTTCCTCAACTGTTTCTTCCACTGCTTCCTCAGTATTCTCCTCTGCTGTTTCTTCCGGCATTTCCTCGGAAACTTCTTCAACCGTATCTTCTACTGCTTCAGTTGTTTCTTCGGCACTTTCTGCTGTTTCTTCAACAACGTCCTCTGTTACGGTTTCAACAGTATTTTCTTCTGTTTCATCCTCTTCCGGAAGCAATGCTTTGATGCTTAAGCTGATTTTCTTTTCATCTTCATTAAAATCAACAATCTTGGCTTCAATTTCCTGACCGATTTTTAATTCATCCGCCGGTTTTTCTACATGGTGTCTTGCAATCTGGGAAACATGAAGTAATGCGTCCACACCAGGCTCGATTTCAACAAATGCACCAAAATCTGTCATTCTGGCAACCTTACCTGTCACAATAACACCTACAGCAAATTTTTCGCGGGCATTTGCCCAAGGATTTGTATCTTCGAACTTTAAGCTTAATGCGATCTTGTCGTCATTGATTTCTTTGATAAATGTAGTAACTTTGTCGCCCGGCTTAAATAACTTTCTCGGATTTCCTACTCTACCCCATGACATTTCTGAGATATGTAATAATCCGTCAGCACCGCCGATATCTACGAATGCGCCAAAATCAACCACACTCTTTACAACACCTTCTACCACATCGCCAACTGCAATCTTCTCAAATAATGCTTTCTTTGCAGCCTCTTTTTCAGCAACTATTAACTGCTTTCTGTCACCGATAATTCTTCTCCTTCTCGGATCAAATTCAGTAACAACAAACTCAATTTCCTGATCCAGATACTTATCTAAATTTCTTTCAAAAACATCTGATACAAGGCTGGCAGGAATAAATACCCTTCCACCTTCTACATCAACACTCAAGCCTCCTTTTAAAATCTGTACAACCGGTGCTTTAAGAACTTCTTTGTTTTCAAAAGCTTCTTTAATTCTCTCGTTTGCCTTCTCTGCAGCAAGTCTCTTGTATGATAAAGCAACCTGACCATCGCCGTCATTTACTTTGAGAACCTTTACTGTCAGTTCATCGCCTACTGAAATTACAGTTGTCAGATCTACCGGTGTATTTGAGTACTCATCTCTTGTAAGAATACCATCAGCCTTATATCCCACATTCAGCACTGCGTAGTCTTCTCTTACACTGATTACCTTTCCTTCAAGAACTTCACCATTGTGAATGGTCTTGAATGATTCATCCAACATTTGTTCAAAACTCATATCTGACATTAAGAACGACCTCCTCAATAATATTCTTTGGGGTGGATGCCCCTGCTGTAATACCTATAGTCTTCAATGATTCGACGTTACACAAATCAAGGTCCTTTATGGTCTGTATATAATAAGTGTTACTGCACTCACATTTACAAATATCGTATAATTTCTGAGTATTCGAACTACTCTTTCCGCCAATCACAATCATGGCATCAACCTTCGATGCAATCTCTTTTGCTTCAACCTGTCTTACGTGTGTCGCATTGCAAATCGTATTTACAACATTTATATCATACCCCTTTTTATTTATAATTTCAACTAAATATTTAAATTTGTTGTAGTTAAATGTCGTTTGGGAAACAATGCATATCCCGGAGCCGTCTGACACATCCAGTTTTTTTGCATCTTCTTCGCAATTTATAACAATAGCATCACCCAAAACCCAGCCTTTTATTCCCTCTACTTCCGGGTGGTTATCATTTCCGATAATGACTATTTTTTTCCCTTTTTTGCTTTCTTCCCGTACAATATTGTGTATTTTTTTTACAAAGGGGCAGGTTGCATCTACAATTCTCAAACCTTGTTTTTCTATGATATCGTATATTTCTTTCGATACACCATGGGAGCGGATAATCACTGTTCCCTTATTTAAATTCTGTAATTCCTTTTCATCATGAATTACCTGAACGCCTTTATTTTCCAAATCTTTTACGACCTGCTCGTTATGAATAATCGGACCAAATGTATAAATTGGTTTTTCGTCGTTATGAATCTCTGCATAGACACTGCTTACGGCACGTTCCACACCAAAACAGAATCCTGCGCTTTTTGCCACAATTGTTTCCATATTTTCTCCACTATCGCTTGACCAGTTTTTTTATTGTTTCTACCACCTGAGGAATATCCATATGAGAAGAATCTACAAGAACCGCATCTTCTGCCTGAACCAGAGGCGATACCTCTCTGTTCATATCGCGGTAATCCCTGTCTTTAATGTCCGCCTCAATTTCATCTATGTTACAGTCATATCCTTTTTCCGTTAATTCCTTATATCTTCGTTCTGCTCTTGTTCTGGCGCTGGCTGTTAAATAAATTTTCAAATCTGCGTCAGGAAGGACGGCGGTACCGATATCCCTTCCATCCATCACCACATTATTTTTCTTTGCCAAATCCTGCTGTATTGCCACCAGAATCTTTCTGACAGGGGGATAAACCGCTATTGCACTGGTCATATTTCCAATGATTTCCTGTCGGATTTCTGCACTGACATCCTCTCCGTTCAGATATACTTTCTGTACCCCCTCTTCATAACCCAGGGTAACTTCCACAGAATTACATTTTTCTACAACTTTCTCTTCTTCCTCTGCACGGATTCCTGCCCTGTAACATGCCAGTGCCAATGTACGATACATGGCTCCTGTATCTACATAAATAAATCCCAATTCCTTTGCTACGATTTTTGCTATGGTACTTTTTCCGGCGCCTGCCGGTCCGTCAATGGCTATATTAAACATCTTTTCCTTCCTTTCTCATCCAACCGAATGCCTTTACTTATCTCCTGAAGAGACGGTGCCTTATCCGACGAATAAATTTAATAAATACTGCTTCCTGCCAGATACCCGGTACTCCATGCAATCTGCAGGTTGTATCCGCCTGTTTTGGCATCCAGATCAAGCACTTCTCCCACAAAATAAATATTGGGAATTAACTTTGATTCCATAGTTTTCGGATTGATATCTTTTACGGAAACTCCTCCTCTTGTTATAATAGCTTCATTATAACTTCTCATGCTTAAAATATGAAGTGGTAAATTTTTAATAATCTTTACCAATTGTTCCCGCTCTTTTTTTGTCACTTCATTTACTTTTTTGTAAGGATCGATCTTTGCCAGTTCAATGACCGGCATAATCATTTTTTTCGGCAGCAGTCTGTCCAAAGAGTTATTCACATTTTTATTTATATTCTCCTTAAAATCTTTCAAAACTCTCCTGTCCAGCCTCTCCCTGTCAAGCGCCGGTTTTAAATCGATATAAGCAGTAAACGTATGATCTTTTAATTTGTCACAAATATAACAACTTGCCGATAATACCAAAGGTCCGCTGATTCCAAAATGAGTAAACAGCATCTCCCCCTGTTGTGAATAATACATTTTCTCCTTTTCGTCAACAATGGTTAAACACACATTTTTTAATGCAAGTCCCTGTAACTCTCTGCACAATTCTTCTTTTATGTTAAAAGGCACCAGCGAAGGATATGTGTTCTCTATCTTATGTCCAAACTGTCTGGCAAACCCGTATCCGTCTCCCGTGGAGCCTGTGGTCTGATAAGAAAGTCCTCCGGTTGCCACAATGCATTTATCGCCTCTTATTTCTTTTCCCTTTCTATCAACGACACATACCTGATTTGAATCCGTTTTTAACTGCCTGATTTCCGTATTCAGATGAATGAAAGCCCCTGCGTTCTTTAGCATTTTCTCCAATGCCCATATAACATCTGAAGATTTATCACTTAGGGGAAAAACTCTGTCTCCTCTTTCTATTTTCGTCTTTACCCCTGTGTTTTCAATCATTGTGCAGACGTCTTCACTGTTTAAAGTATGATATGCACGATACAAAAACTTTTCATTGCGTAATATATGGCTAAAATGATTCTCTATATCAGAAGCATTCGTAATATTGCATCTTCCCTTACCGGTAATAAATAACTTCTTTCCCAGTTTTTCATTTTTTTCAAAAATATGAACTTCGTTTCCGTTATAGACCGCAGCAATACCTGCCATCATCCCGGAAGCGCCGCCGCCAATGATTAAAACTTTACTCATAAATCCACCTTCATAAAAAAAACAGTTCAGCCATCAGTTCGAAAATCCTTCGCATGGCTGAACTGTTTTTTACTTCTATACCGGGTATGCCCCGTTTTCTTTGTCTGCGATACTTGGGTCAACTTTTGTCTGCTGAGCCTCTCTGTATTCGAAAAATTCTTTTGCCACCTGCGGGAACAATGCATAGGTCAATACATCTTCATCCTGCTGTTTCCACTGTGCGCATTCTTTTTCAAATTTTTCAAGCGATGGTTCAATTAAATCTGCTGGTCTGCAGGTAATTGGTTTTTCATCTCCAATTGCCTTCTTTTGAACCTCTTCATTAAACGGTTTTACCGTCTGACCATATTTTCCTGCCAGCAAATCTTTTGCCTGCTGGTTGACCATCTTGTATCTTTCACCCATAACTACATTTAATACAGCCTGTGTACCTACAATCTGACTGGAAGGTGTAACAAGAGGCGGTTCGCCAAAGTCTTTACGTACTCTCGGAATTTCCTGTAACACTTCGTCAAATTTATCCTCAGCTCCCATTTCTTTCAACTGGGATACCATGTTGGAAAGCATTCCTCCCGGAACCTGATATAACAGTGTATTAATATCAACACCCATAACTTTTGGATTTAACAAACCGTTTTCAAGACATTCTTCCCGATATGGTTTGAAGTAGTCTGCTACTTTCTTTAACAATGTCTGATCAAGCCCTGTATCATAAGGAGTTCCCTTAAATGTCTCAACCATAACTTCTGTTGCCGGCTGAGCCGTTCCCATGGAGAACGGAGAAATTGCCGTGTCAATAATATCACAGCCTGCTTCCACAGCCTTTAAATAAGTCATTGCACCTACACCGGATGTGTAATGTGTATGAAGGTCAATTGGAAGATCTGTTCCTTCTTTTAATGCCTGTACCAGCTCTGTTGCCTGATATGGCGTCAAAAGACCTGCCATATCCTTAATACACAGTGAGTTGGCACCCATCTCCTCAATCTTCTTAGCTGTATCTTTCCAATAATCTAAAGTGTAGGCATCTCCCAATGTATAAGAAAGAGCAACCTGGGCATGACCGTTTTCTTTATTGGCTGCCTTCACTGCTGTCTCTAAATTTCTCAAATCATTTAAGCAGTCAAAAATTCTGATAATGTCGATACCATTTGCGATGGACTTCTGTACAAAATATTCAACTACATCATCTGAATAGTGACTGTAACCTAAAATATTCTGTCCACGGAAGAGCATCTGCAATTTTGTATTCTTAAATCCATCACGTAATTTTCTTAATCTCTCCCATGGGTCTTCTTTTAAAAATCTCAGTGAAGCATCAAAAGTTGCGCCGCCCCAGCACTCTACAGAGTGATATCCCACCTTATCCATAGTGTCGATGATTGGAAGCATTTCTTCTGTAGGCATTCTTGTTGCGATCAACGACTGATGTGCATCACGAAGTATTGTTTCAGTAATCTTTACTGGTTTCTTTTCTGCCATTTTCTTTTCCTCCGATAATTGTTATGTTAAAAAGTTTTTATTTAGATGCCGAAGATTGCCATAAATGCACCGGCCGCAACCGCTGTACCGATAACACCTGCAACGTTTGGTCCCATGGCGTGCATCAAAAGGAAGTTGGTAGGATCAGCTTCCGCACCCACCTTCTGGGATACTCTGGCTGCCATAGGAACTGCCGATACACCGGCCGAGCCGATTAACGGATTCACCTTTCCTTTTGTGGCAATACACATTAATTTACCGAACAGTACGCCGGCTGCCGTACCAACTGCAAAAGCCACCAGACCTAAAATAACAATATTAATCGTATTCACATTTAAGAATGCCTCTGCGGAAGTGGTAGCGCCTACACTGGTACCCAATAAAATAACTACAATATACATAAGCGCATTGCTGGCTGTATCCGTCAGTTGTTTTACCACGCCTGATTCTCTAAATAAGTTACCTAACATAAGCATACCAACCAGTGGCGCCGTGGTAGGTAAAATCATTACTACGACAATTGTAACAATAATAGGGAATAAAATCTTTTCTAACTTGGAGACAGGTCTGAGCTGTTCCATTTTGATTTTTCTTTCTTTCTTTGTTGTAAATAATTTCATAATTGGCGGCTGTATAATCGGCACTAACGCCATATACGAATAAGCTGCCACGGCAATTGGTCCCAGCAAGTCTGTCTGCCCTAATTTACCTGCCAAAAAGATGGATGTAGGGCCGTCCGCACCACCGATAATGGATATGGCGGCTGCAGCCTTTCCTCCGAATCCCATAAATATTGCCAAAAAATATGCCGAATAAATACCAAACTGAGCCGCTGCACCCAGAAGAAAACTCTTTGGGTTGGCAATTAAAGGGCCAAAGTCTGTCATTGCTCCTACGCCCATAAAAATCAGGGAAGGCAGAATACTGTACTCATCTAAAATATAGAAATAATACAACAGTCCGCCTGCCTCGTCTCCTGCAGGAGCGTTCATAATATCCGGATACATGTTTACTAACAGCATACCAAAGGAAATCGGAAGTAAAAGTAATGGCTCATATTCCTTTTTGATTGCCAGATAAAGGAAAATACAAGCAACAACAATCATTATGTAATTTCCTACTGTAAGATTGAAAAATGCTGTTTGATTAACCAGATTTCCCAATGTATCTAAGATGTTCATTTGTTACCTCCAGTTCTGATTCATGCCATTAGTTTAATGTTGCTATTACTGCGCCGGCTTCGAATGAATCACCTACGCCAAAAGCAATGCTTGCAACAGTTCCATCCTGCGGAGCAACCACGGAATTTTCCATTTTCATTGCCTCAAATACTAAAATTGTATCTCCTCTTTTTACTGCCTGTCCCGGATTTGCACTAATTGACAAAACTTTACCAGGCATAGGAGCCGTAACTTTCACACTTCCCTCACTACCATTTGCTGCCGGTGCCTTTGGTGCCGGAGCTGCCTTCGGTGCTGCCGGTTTTACCGGTGTGCTTGGTGTACTGCCTGTCTCTTCTACGGTAACATCATATACATTTCCATTCACTGTAATTGTATAATTCTTCATGATTATTTCCTCCTAAAATATATACATAAGTAATTTATCTTCTTCTGATTGAGCGGACAACAAAACTGTCTGTGGATGTATTCTCGCTGGCTGCAATTGCGGAAGCAATCACCGCTACCAGTTCCAAATCATCCGTCGGGCTTTCCGCTTCGCTGTCGGCAATGCCTGTATCTGCATTCTCCGGCACAATTTTGTCCGGCTCATTCTTTTTTCTGTTTTCTTTTGCTTCAATTAATTTCGGAATAAACTTAAAGCATGAGATTAAGACGCTGATAAATATCAATACGGCAAATACGGTTCCCATACCTAACAATGTATGTACTCCCGCCGATGCCATTTTTTCTCCAATGCTTCCATTGCTGGAATCCGGCAGACCAAATTCTACGGACGTAGGAACCGGACCTAACATATCAAATATGGTAATATGCATGGTCATCGTCAAATCTTTTTTTGAATAATGCAGTGTGGTCACGGCATCCACTGTTCCGTCTTCCTGCTCCTTAACTTCTATGTCATCAAAGTTTTCATAATCTCCACAAGGTTCTTCGCCCACAATTTTAGCAAAATTTTCAAACATATCTGTCTGGGCACTGTTCTGCTCTGCAATATAGTCTAACTCCTCTTTCGAGCAGTTTCCCAGTTGCCCTACTCCCTGTGTGACATAACTATTGAAAAATTCTTTTATCTGCGCCATTGTTATTTTACCGTTGGCATAAGTTTTCTGATCTTCCTCTGATAAAGTGGTTTCTTCCTGAACCAGCATATCATTCAAATCAATTGACTGATCCGCAAAGACAGAAACACTTGAAAACAAAAAGCACACAAGTAATGAAGCAAGAGAAATTACAAAACGAATTCTTTTCATCATCTTCATATTCTCCTCCTACTGTCTTTTTGTATATAACATTTCAAATGCGGCGATTACATATTTTCTCACATCAGCCGGCTGGATTATGCTATCCACATAACCTCTAGATGCAGCTTTTGCAACATCTCCCTGCAGTGCCTGATATTCTGCTGTTTTTTCAGCAAGAACTCCTGCATCTTCTGCAATTTCATCTGCATACATGATTTTTACGGCGCTTTCCGCATCCATCATTCCAACCTTTGCATTCGGAAGGGCATATACCATATCTGCACCAATGGATTTGCTGTTCATAGTAACATAAGCGCTGCCATAAGCTTCTCCAATTAAAACATTTACCTTTGGAACCGTAGCATTTGCAAATGCAAATGTTAATTTTGCAGTATTTTTCGCACCATTCTTTTCCTGACATTTACATGTCTTAAATCCGTTGGTATTTGTCAGTGTAAGAACAGGAATGGAGAAATTGTCACAGAAAAACACAAACTCTGCCGCTTTGTCACAGCCTTTTGCCGTAAGTTTCGGTTCAAATTCCGCAACAACTGACATTTCCTCATCATATATCTTTGTTCTGTTTGCCACAACACCGACAGTCGCTCCATTTAATTTAATAAATGCAGTAAGCATCTCCGGTGCATAAGCGCTCTTTACTTCCACCACAAAACTATCATCAGAAACGCTTGCCAGTGCCAGCTTTGTATCTTCCAAACCGGACTCAAATCCTGTTGCTGCTCTATTCAAATCATCTGTGCAGTCAGCCACAACTTCATCTTCAAAATTGGAAGGTAAGATGGAAACCAGATTAATTATTCCTGAAATAATTTCTGTTTCCGTACCTGTAAAATCAACATTTCCTGCCTTTTCACTCTGGAATTGTGCAGAAGATGTATCACATACATCTTTGCGGTTTTCATCAATGGTGTTTGGTGAATTTACAAACAACGCTGCCTTTTCACTTTCCATAAATGTAAAATCAGAAAGATTTGCCATGACACTTAAACCGCCTCCACAATTTCCAAAAATAGCGGTAATTGTAGGGATGACTCCTGAAGCTTCTGTCTGTTTCATGTAAATCTGACCAAATGCCTCAAGTCCGTCTACGGATTCCTGTAGTCTTAAACCGGTACTGTCTACCAGTCCGATAACGGGAGCTCCCATTTTTAAAGCCATGTCATAAATATTTACAATTTTTTTAGCATGCATCTCACCTACGGAGCCACCAAGCACTGATGAATCCTGGCTAAACACATAAACTAATCTTCCATTAATCAATCCATATCCGGTAATTACACCGTCCGATGGAGTATCCATGGACTTCATGTTAAAATCCGTACTTCTCGCCGTAACGGAAGCACCAATCTCAACAAAACTGTTTTCATCAAGAAGAGATTCAATTCTCGCTCTTGCTGAAGTCTTAGCTGATGTACTCATTTTCAGTCTCCTCCATTATATATTCATAAAGTTTTACATAGCAAAAGCCACTGGCAGTATCATATTACCACCATTGGCTTTATCGGTGCTTGTATATAACAACCACTTTTTCGCCTTTTATAGATTAACGCTTTTCCTGTCAAATAGCAAGTTATTTTTCAAAGAAATAATCGTATAAAAGTTAATTTTTTTATGCAGTTCTGATTCTATTTTTAATCCACTCACTGTTGATTGGCTGAAAGTTCTCTGTCTCAAAGTATACATGATACCAGATAAGAAAGACATATACCGTCCAGATACGTCTGCTGTTGTCTGCCTTTCCCGCTTTATGCTCCTCCATCAGTTTTACCAAAATGTCTGTGTTAAAAAACTTTTTGGCGGCGTCAGACGTTAACGTCTTCATGACTCTGTCAAAATATTTATCTTCTTTTAACCACACTCTAATCGGCACCGGAAATCCCAATTTTTTCTTATTTGCCGTCTTCTCCGGAATGTGTCTCTTTGCCGCAATTCGAAAAGCTCTCTTGGTGGCTTCTTCATTGCACCGGAACTCTATAGGCAGTGTCTTTGCATATCGAAACACTTCCACATCAAGGAACGGAACTCTGGATTCCAGACAGTGCGCCATACTCATCTTATCTGCTTTCAGCAGAATATCTCCCTGCAGCCAGAAATTGGTGTCAATATACTGCATCTTTGCAATATCGTTTAAATGGGATACCTTATCATAAGTTGTGGAAACTACCTCCTGCGGACTCATGTGGGTTAGTTCTGTTTTCAGTAGTTTTTCCCTGTCTTTCACAGAAAACATATTGGCATTTCCAATGAAACGCTCCTCAACGGTTTTACTTCCCCTGATAATAAAGTCCCTTCCCTTCACATCCGGCATTACACCGGCAATCTTTGCCAGTCCTTTTCTGATACATTTTGGAATTTTCTGATAACCTTTTAGTGACAACGGTTCGTGATAAATGTTGTATCCGCCGAAAAACTCATCAGCGCCCTCTCCCGACAGTACCACTTTAATCTGCTCTGCGGCAAGTTGGTCCACAAAATAGAGAGCAATACAGGACGGATCTGCCAAAGGTTCATCCATATAATACATCACGCTGGCAATGGAATCGAAATATTCGTCACTGTCAATATTCTTGCTGAAATTCTTTTTCCCCAGCTCTTCCACCAGTCCTTCGGCATATCGGATCTCGTTATATTGACTTTGTTTATCCAAAAAACCTACGGTAAAGGTCTTCTCACCCGGAAACTCGGATACAACATAACTGGAATCCACACCGCTGGATAAAAGAGAACCTACTTCCACATCGGCAATCATGTGTGCATCTACCGTATCATGAACGACTTCTTCTATCTCTGAAACTGTCTGCTCCAAATCGCCGGTTTCTTTCGGTTCCATCATCGGATCGAAATACCGCTCAATCTGCATTTTTCCGTCTTTTAACAGAATATAATGAGCTGCCGGAAGTTTATATACCCCTTTGAAAAAGGTCTCCGGCAACACGGAATACTGAAAACTTAAATACTGTTCCAGTGCAGCCACATTCACTTTTTTCTCAAATCCCGGAAACTCCAAAATCCCTTTAATTTCCGAAGAAAATACAAAAGTATTATTCACTTCTGAATAATAAAATGGTTTTATGCCGAAATGATCTCTGGCGCCAAACATGGTTTTATTTTTGCTGTCCCATATGACAAATGCAAACATCCCCCGAAGCTTTGACAACATATCCGTTCCATATTCTTCATAGGCATGAATCAGACATTCTGTATCGGATTCATTGGCAAATACATGCCCCTTTTCTATTAATTCTTTTCTAATTTCAAGATGATTATAAATTTCACCGTTAAATACAATGGCAATGTCCCCTGTCTCATTATACATAGGCTGGGCACCATGGCTCAAATCAATAATGCTAAGCCTTCTGTGTCCGATGGCAGCCTGTTCATCTACATACATTCCTTCATCATCCGGACCCCGGTGGGCGATTTTGTCCATCATCTTCTTTAATACCGTTTTACTATCCTCTACTTCGCCTATAAAGCCACAAATTCCACACATAATCATTTCTCTCTTTCATTGGTTATAATACTGCTTTTACTTCTTCTTCCTGAATAATTTCTTCAATCAATACACGCTCATCCATCGGGTGTTTCACGCCTTTGATTTCCTGATAATCTTCATGCCCTTTTCCTGCCAGAACAATCACATCTCCATCTTCTGCGTGAAGAATGGCATATCTGATGGCATCTTTTCTGTCAGGCACCGTCACATATGCTCCGTCCGCTTTTGCAACACCGGTTAAAATATCATTGATAATATCCATTGGTTCTTCAAACCGGGGATTATCGGATGTGACAATGGTCAGGTCTGCCAGTTTTGAAGAAACTTCTCCCATCTCAAACCTTCTGTCTCTGGAACGGTTGCCGCCACATCCAAACAGGGCAACCAGACGTTTTGGGTGGTACTCTTTCAAACTGGTCAGCAGACTTTCCAGACTCATTGCATTATGGGCATAGTCAATCATCAGTGTAAATCTTTGTGAAACAGGAATGATTTCCACTCTTCCTTTCACTTTTACGTCCAATAATGCCTGACGGATAACTTCTGTATTCTTTGTAAAATGACTGCAGATGGCAATGGCGCAAAGAGAATTGTATACGCTGAACGTTCCCGGAACATGTATCTCTACCGGAAAATTCAGTTTTCCTGTCAATTGGTAAGCCACACACAAACATCCCGGCTTTGTGAACAACTGAATATCGGATGCCTTAAAATCATAATCACCCTTTACTCCATATGTTTCAACATCACAGGTATGACCTTCCAGTACCTCATCAATATAATCTGCATCCATATTAATTATTCCATGTCTGCATTGTTTTAACAACATACTTTTACATTTCAGATAATCGTCAAAATCTTTATGCTCATTTGGTCCGATATGATCCGGTTCAATATTGGTAAATATTCCATAATCAAAAACGAACCCTGATACCCTGTGAAGCATCAGTCCCTGAGAAGAAACTTCCATAACTACGCACTGACAGCCTTCTTTTACCATTTTCGCAAAAGTTTCCTGTACAATGTACGATTCCGGCGTTGTGTTTTTTGACGGAATCACTTCGTCACCAATGATGGTTTCTATGGTTCCTATCAGTCCTGTCTTAATTCCCACACGCTCCAAAACCTGACGGACCATGTAGGTGGTAGTGGTCTTTCCTTTTGTCCCTGTAATTCCGATAGTGGTAAGTTTTTCTGCCGGATAATCAAAGTAAGCTGCCGACATGCAGGCCAGCGCATATCTTGTATTTTTAACTAAAATCACAGTCACTCCTTCAGGTACTGTAACTTCCTCCATAACTATAATTGCCGCAGCTCCCTTTTGCGTCACATCTGTCACAAATTCATGTCCGTCAAAACCTGCACCCTGAATGCAGACAAAAACATCGCCTTTTTCCACTTTTCTGGAATCGTTCTGTAAATGGTTGATTTCTACTGCATCATCTCCGGACACAACCTGATACTCCAGTTTTTCCAATAACTTCTTCAAAATCATATACTCACACTTTCCATTTCAAACAAACTTCTGTATTTCGTTTCATCCCACATCAATATTTCCGGTAAAGGAAACTCTTGCCGGGCCTGTCATATATACTGTATTTTCTTCTTCATCATACTCAATAAATAAATCTCCACCTAATAATTTTACCGTAACCTGATTCTCCGTAAGATGATTTAGCACACAGGCAACCACACTGGCACATGCCCCGGTTCCACATGCTAATGTTTCTCCCGAGCCACGCTCCCACACCCGCATCTTAATTGTATTTTTATCCACAATCTGAATAAACTCCGTATTCACTCTGTCCGGGAAAATAGAAAGCTTTTCAAACTTGGGACCGATATGCTCAATATCCAGACTGTCCGTATCATCAATAAATGTTACGGCATGGGGGTTTCCCATGGAAACACAGGTAATCTGATACTCTTTACCATCGACAGTGACCGGTTCATCAATGACTTTTTCTTTATCCCACAATACCGGGATATTTTCTGCCTCAAGAATTGGACTTCCCATATTGACCCGGACAGTTTTTACTTTATCATCCTCTACATTTAAAACCAGTGTTTTGATTCCTGATAATGTCTCCACCGTAATGGTGGTTTTATCGGTCATTTTGTTGTCATAAACATACTTTGCCACACAGCGGATGCCATTGCCGCACATTTTTCCTTCCGAACCGTCTGCATTATACATATTCATGCGAAAATCAGCCTTGTCAGACGGATTAATTACAATCAGACCGTCGGAACCAATTCCGAAATTTCTGTTACTCACAATTTCTGATAATTTATTTGGATTTTTAATCTGATTTGTAAATCCATTGATATATACATAGTCGTTTCCACAACCTTCCATTTTCGTAAATTCCATATTGCCTCCTCGTAAAATATTCGGTATAAATATATCATAATTAATACGATAAATAAAGTAATTATTCTAAGGTATGACCACCTGTTACTGCAGAATAAACCAGTTAAAAACTTTATTTAGGCAATACTGAAAGTTAAATTCTTCCACTGATTCTTTTGCCACAATATTTCTTGTCTGAACCTTTTGATGATTGATATACACATCTACCGTTCCGATTTTCTGATTTTTTTTAATTGGATATTCGTAATGGAGATTGGTTTTAAAATCGGAATTGTCGTTTTTATTCATTAAATATTTACTGTTTCCCACAACAGAGGCCTGAATGCTTTTCTTCGTTCCCCCTTCCGTCTTTATACGGATGGTCTTATTTTTTTCCAACAGATTCTTATAATGATAATTTTCTTTTCCGTAATTCATCAGGCACAATGTGTCTTTCCACTTGTAAGATTTATTCGGCGGCCATCCGCAGGCCAGCACACAGCTTACAAATATCCTCCCCTGATTTTTTACTGCTCCCACAAAACAATAACCTGCCTCTCCGGTAAATCCGGTCTTGATCCCGACTGCGCTCTGATCCATTGTGAGAAAAGCATCTCTGTTTATCACATGAATATTTCTTTTATTTTCCACATCTGTCAAATCATAGGACTTTGTGTTGGTTATCTCCAAAAATTGATTATTTTGAATGGCATAAGCTCCAATTAACGCCATGTCATAAGCTGTGGAATAATGATTTTCTGCGTCCAGACCGTTTGGCGTTACAAAGTTGGTATGAACGGCTCCGATTTTTTTTGCCTTCTGATTCATCAGCTTTGCAAAACCTTCCACACTGCCTGCCACACCTTCTGCCACTGCCACTGCCACATCATTATAGGATTCCAGCATCATGGCATACAGCAGGTCTTTCATATAATATTTTTCCCCTTTTTTTATATTCATATGTACTTTTGGCATAGATGCGGCTTCCCCGGACACTTCTACCACCTGATCCATTCTGCAATTTTCTAATGCAATAATACAGGTCATAATTTTTGTGGTGCTTGCCATTGCCCTCTTCTGCTCATAGTTTTTTCCGTACAAAACTCTTCCTGTCTTTCCATCAATAATCACCGCAGATTTTGCTATCAGATCGCTGTCTTTTATTTCATCCTTTTCTTTCCCCGATACATGTAACGTACTTGTCATAACAAGTATAAAACACAAAATACGTACAAAATATTTTTTCATAATTCCACCGAAAAATTAATCTATAAAATATATGATTTTACCGGATATATAATACTAAAAACAGCAGTATGTTCACAAATTTTAACAACTTTATGCACTGCCATCCCATATATTCTGATTTTCACAACAAAAAAGCAAGTAACCTTTTTCTCCTGTATACACAATACATGGAAACATGTCACTTGCTCTTATTTACTAATCATTGGACTTTAATGTCACCTCGTCCTCCGCCTCATGTTTAAATTCCTCTATCATATCCGGCGTTATGACCGGCAGTGTATCTGATGACTCTACACCAAATCTCCTTAAAAATTCTTCGGTAGTGCCAAATAAAAGAGGTCTTCCCGGTGTATCCAGACGTCCCACTTCTTCCACCAGCATATATTCCACCAGCTTATTTACGGCAAAATCTGATTTAACTCCGCGAATCCGCTCTATTTCTGATTTTGTAATAGGCTGCTTGTATGCAATGATGGAGAGGGTTTCCATTAAAACATCCGTAAGTACCTGACGTTTCGGCTGCTTGGCAATCTTAATTAACGTCTCGTACATTTCCGGTTTACTGCACATCTGATAGGCATTTTCCAGTTCGATAATTTTAATTCCTCTATCTTCACTTTCCAGTTCTTTCTGCATTTCTTTTACAATTTTCTTTACCTGGCCGGGTTTCATTTCCAATGCATTTGCTATTTTGCTTACTTCTACCGATTCTCCCATTGTAAAGAGAATCGCTTCTATTTGCGCTTTATAATTATTCTCCATAATTCCTCTATTCTATTGAGTCTATGTATATATCGCCAAAAGTTTCATCCTGGCGTACCTCAATCTCTCCTACTTTTATTAATTCCAGTATGGCAAGAAATGATACAATCACTTCCACTTTGCTTTTGGATTCCTGAAGCAATTGTTTAAAACTGCATTTTTTTTTCTTCTTAATCGTAGTGGAAACAAATTCTATTTTTTCCGGGAGACTGACTTCCTCCATCTCTATTTTACCAAACTTACTTCGCACCGGATCAATCTTATCTACCTGTCTTTTCAAAACCATCTGAAAAATTTCATTTAACTTTGACAAATCCACTCCGGACAACAACTGGTCCAAATCTACCGGCTGCTCATATTTACGGACTTCCTCCGGCACCGTAGGGTCTTTGTACATGGATTTTCCTGCGTACACCTGCATATCCCGAAGTTCAGTGGCTGCATATTTGTACATCTTGTACTCTATCAGTTTTTCTACCAGTTCTGCCCTCGGATCAATTTCTTCGCCATTTTCGTCGATTTCTTTTGGCAGAAGCATTCTGCTCTTAATATCAATCAAAGTGGCGGCCATCACCAGAAATTCACTGGCAAGGTCCAAATCATCTTTCGGCATTTTGCTCACATAATCCAAATACTGCTCTGTGATTTCCACAATGGGAATATCATAGATATCCACTTTGTTTTTTTCGATTAAATGCAGCAACAGATCCAATGGTCCTTCAAATGCCTGCAATTTTACTTCCAATTCCATTTTTTTACTCCATTTTTTATCCTGACAATTCATTATACATAAAAAAACAAATTTTCTCAACACAATTCAATGAAGTAAATCTTCAGTAAAATTCAGGATGCCAATGCGCTGTGAATTTATCTGACTATGCGATTTGCAAAAATAAGCGGAACATTTTTCCCAATGTATACAAATAATCTGCCTTTTTCACAGCCTCTCCGGCCTCCAGAAAATTTTCTCCAATTACTTTGCCGTCTAACGTGTATTCCACTTTTCCTACCACATCTCCTTTTTTGATTGGTGCGGCAATATTTTCTTTCATAATTACTTCTCTTTTGATTTTATCCAAATCGCTTCCTTTTGTGTCCACATAAGAAAATCCCCGATATCTCATCTTTATTTTTTCTTTTTCTCCGCCGCTTACCGGAATATATTTTTTATAATCAGTCTCATCTTTGTACACTTTACAGTTGGAAAATCCATAATTAATCAGACTTTCTGCCAGCGCAAATCTGCTTTTATAATCCGGAGCCGCCATAATTACGGCAATTAATTCCACCCCGTCCTTTTCTGCCACAGTCGATACACAGTATTTTGCCTTCGACGTACTTCCCGTTTTTAACCCTTTCACATATTGATTTGTCTTTAATAATTTATTTGTGTTAGACAGCATAAACTCACTTTCCCCCTGAGCCGTCTTATGGATAAAAGGTTCCATCCAGATAGTTGAGTATTGGAATACCTCCGGGTATTTTGTAATCAGTTCCCGGGACATGATTGCCACATCTTTTGCCGTAGTATAATGATTATCTGAATCCGTCAGTCCGCAGCAATCCTCAAAATGAGTATTTACCATTCCCAGTCCTTTTGCCCGTTCATTCATCTGTTTTACAAATTCTTCTTCCGAGCCGTAAATATGCTCTGCCATTGTGACAGAGGCATCATTTCCTGATGCAATGATAATACATTTAATCAGTGTCTCCACACTCTGCTGTTCCCCCTCTTCCAGAAACACCTGGGAACCACCCATACTTTTGGCATAAGCACTGGTAGTTGCCATGTCAGTTAATCTCACTTTGCCACTATGTATTGCATCAAAAATCAAAATCATCGTCATGATTTTCGTAATGCTGGCAGGACTTAGTCTTTCGTTTTCGTTCTCTGCTTTGATAATTGTACCGGAAGAAGCCTCCATTAATACGGAAGACTTTGCTTTTACTGTCTGACTTTTCTGTTCGGCGTTTTCTTCTGCATAGATATTCACACTAAACAGCATGGATATACTCAGAATGAATGCAACTATTTTTTTCATAATAAAACTCCATTACATCTTTAATATATTGTAATGGAGTTTAAAATTATATATGCTATTTTTTGTTATTTTTCTTTTTGCCTTTTGTATTATTCTTTGATGTCTGAGGCAAAAGTTCGTCATCCGCAAAACTGTAAGGCTCTGTCTTCGTAAGCACATGGTCATCTGAATTCTGCTGATAAACAGAAATCTTATCACCTGCTTTCAGTTCCGGATAAATTATTTTTAATGTGGATGGGTCTACATATTCCGTCTTCTGCTTTTCTCCATTAATGTACACCCTGCTGTAAGTCGTAAAGTGACTTCCGTATAAATAAACCGTTCCTTCTTCATCGTATAATGGTGTGACAGAACTTAATTTCACTTCTTCCAGACCAAGCTGTATGTCTGTAGGTTTATAAGGATTTTCACCGTTGGTGGCATATTTATCTCCATAAAGGAAATCATAAGCCAGATTTTTCAGTCCATCATCGTAGCTTTCCTGATCCTCTCCTTTATGTTCCTGGGTGTATTTGTTAATACTTCCCGCATTCATATTTAGTCCGCCCAAAACCTTTGACTGTAACTGATATGCCTCCAAATCCTCATCCGTATAGTAATCATTTTCAAAATTAGACCAGATTACATACTGTGTCTGATAAACATCACCGTTTACCAAATCTTCGCCGCTCAATCCGAAACTCGGCAGATGGTCACCGTACATGACCAGTATCGTATCCTCATCCAATTTTTTCAGGGCATTGGTCAGTTTCTTAATAAATTTATCCATCTCGTAAGTCTGCATGGCATAGTATTGATATTGATTGATTACATCCTCGTCCAAATCGCCTTTGATGGTCACCGGATAGTCATAATCTCCGTCAGTAGGATAACTGCCGTGTCCCTGAACAGAAATTGCATAGACAAAATCCTGCTTTTTGGTAGACTTTAATGCTTTTAAAATATATTCCGTCAGATAATAATCTTTCGCCCAGCCCATAGGAGTAAAATCTTCTATATACATGTTTTCTATGGTTGTAAAGGTATCATATCCCAAATTCGAAAATACTTCATTACGCCCGTAAAAAGTAGCTGTATTGTTGTGAATTGCGTGACAGTTGTATCCGTATTCTTTCAAGTTAAAGCAAATACTTTCACAAGTGGTGTCCAGCAGTTTTGTTTTAAAAGGATACTCGCCCGGTCCGAAATAATCTAAATTAATACCGGTCATTACCTCAAATTCCGTGTTGACGGTTCCTGCACCTACAATCGGCACATTCAAATATCCACTAGGGTATTTTTCCATCAGTTTTTCAAAATTCGGCACCGGATTTTTTGACATTTTTATTCCTTTTAAATTATTTAAATCAAAAAATGACTCCAACTGCAGAAAGATGATGTTTGGTTTCTTCTTTGCTTTGCTGATTGTATTTTCATCTGTCTTCTCCACAATTTTTTCCACTGTTTCTCCGGAATAACTGTTCGGCTTCTGGATACCTGTGTTTATCAGGCTGTTTGTAAAACAATATACAAAACCGTAATCATAATAGGAAACCCGCAATTCTCCAAACTTCATGGACATTAATTCTGAACCCACGCCCAGATTGATGGATCCCAGTCCTATCACCCATATGATGGCAATGGCAATAATATTTCTCGGATATTTTATTTTATGCTGGACTAAAGGTGCTTTAAAAAACAACAGAACAAGTAATGCAACCGCTATGGTCAGTCCTAGGACAACAAAGACAATCTGAAATAAATTGAAATACTTTGTTACCACTCCGAAGGCACTGTCCACCAGCATTAAATCTGTGGCTGTAAACGGAGTCACCCTGTTTGATAACAGTATGGAATTTGTAACACCTGCCAGCAGCCAGATGACCGAAATCAGACTCAGTCCCCAAAACCGTCGGCGCATTAACAGTGTAACGGACAAAGTCATTAAAATAATGATGGAATTACACAGAAATACATAAGGGGAACTTATCAGAAAATAGATACCTTCTATAAAAGAACCTCTTGCCATCATCTCAATAATCAGATTAATCAAAAGAGCCGTGGTAACATACAGATAAATAATATGTTTATTATATGTCTGTTTAAAAAATGCCCGGATAATCTGATATCTTGATTTTACTGCCTTTTTTAGATTCAAAAACTTTAATTTCAGTTTTTTATATAACCTTTTCAACTTTTCTTTCATTTCTTCCTCCCGACAGGCTTTGATAAGACCTATGCCGGTCATCTTTCCTGTCTCTTCACAATGATACACGAATTTGATTTTTTTTCAAGTATCCGATATATTATCTGTAGTCTGTCAAGAAATTAGATTATAATTACTATATACCTATTTTTTGAAAATTATATGAACTTTGTTATTGTTTTGATATTTTCACGCTTTAAACTGTTGAATTATTGCTTTTTTGTGATATACTTTAGTTTAGCATAAAATCATGCGATTTATTGATAGATTTAGGAGGACAACATTATGGGAAGTACATTTTTTAGAAAATTACCGACACCTTTGGAAATTAAAACCATGTATCCGGTCCCGGAGGCTGTTACCGCTCAAAAAGAAATTAATGATAAAGCAATCCGAGATATTTTTACAGGCAAAAGTGATAAATTTGCAGTAATTATCGGACCATGCTCTGCAGACAATGAAGATGCCGTTCTGGATTACGTTCACAGACTGGCAAAGGTTCAGGAACAGGTAAAAGATAAATTATTTATTATTCCGAGAGTATATACAAACAAGCCCCGTACAACAGGTAAGGGATATAAGGGAATGCTGCATCAGCCTGATCCGGAAAAGAAACCGGATTTATTGCAGGGACTGATTACCATCCGTCAGATGTTTATTCGCATTATGGAAGAAACCGGACTGCCGATTGCTGATGAGATGCTCTATCCGGAAAATGCCAGATATTTTGTGGACTGTCTGTCCTATGTGGCTATTGGTGCCCGCTCCGTGGAAAATCAGCAGCATCGTCTCACTTCTAGCGGACTGGATATTCCTGTGGGAATGAAAAATCCTACCAGCGGGGATCTCTCCATCATGCTTAATTCTATTGAAGCCGCCCAGGCATCCCACTCCTTCCTTTATAGAGGATGGGACATTCAGACAGACGGAAACGAACTGGCACATGCCATTCTGCGTGGTGCTGTTAATCAGTATGGTTCATGCATACCGAACTACCACTATGAAGACATGGTAAACCTGTACGATTTATATATGAAAAAGGGCTTTGCAAACCCTGCACTGGTAGTCGACTGTAATCATTCCAATTCCAACAAACAATATATGGAGCAGATTCGTATTGCCAAAGAAATTATGCACAATCGTAAACATTCTCAGGATTTAAAAGGATTTGTGAAAGGTTTAATGATTGAAAGCTACATTGAAGGCGGAAATCAGCCGGTAGACGGTCATTGTTACGGAAAATCCATTACCGATCCTTGTCTTGGCTGGGATGATACGGAGAAACTGCTGTTTACAATTGCAGAAGAGGTTTGATAATATGATATAGGAAATTCTTCTGAATTTCCTATATCATAAAAAGAAACCTGAATAAGATGGATATCCATTTTATTCAGGTTTCTTTTTACTTTATATGAAACAGGTCATAACCCTGTTTTACGCTTTAGGATGTGCTTTCTCGTAAGCTTCCCGGATACGTTTATTTCCCGGCGTCATATATATCTGCGTCGTAGAAATATCAGAATGTCCAAGCATTTCCTGAACGGATTTCAAATCTGCTCCGTTTTCAACCAAATGAGAAGCAAAAGAATGTCTCAATGTATGGGGCGTCAGTTCCGACTTGATTCCGGCTTTTTTGCCATATGCTTTAATCAGTTTCCAGAACCCCTGCCTGCTCATCTCTCCACCGGAACAGTTCGGGTACAAAACATGGCTGTTCTTTTTCTCTCCCAGCAAATACTCTCTTCCATTTTCTAAATATTCAATCAGTGCCTTTTTTGCCTCGGAACCAAACGGAATTACCCTGTCCTTTTTTCTGTCATGACAGATAATATATTCCAATTTTATGTTAACGTCATCTGTTTTTAACGTAATCAGTTCCGTAACCCTCATTCCGGTAGCATACAGCAGCTCTAACATGGATTTGTCGCGTAACTCTTTTGGTGTATTTTTTGACGGCTGTTTCAGCAATGCGTCGATTTCTCTGACAGTCAGTGTGTCCGGTGTTTTCTTTACTATTTTGGGTGATTTTAAAGTAGCGGCAGGGTTAGTATCAATCACATTTTTTTTGCAGAAATACCCAAAAAAAGCCTTCATAGAGGCTATACTTCTGGAAATAGTCGTTGGTGCTCTTCCAATTTCCCTTAAATGTGAAACATACGCTTCCAGATTTTCTTTAGAAACAGATGTTATGTCTACTTTAGAATCTTTTGTAATTAAATAATCGTAAAGTTTGTTTAAATCTCTTTTGTATGAAATTTCCGTATTGCTTGAAGTATTCTTTTCCTTATGTAATTGTAAAATGAATTCTTCAATTAATCTCTGCATTTTTTCCTCGCTAAACTCTTTATATAGAGTGATAAATCTTATTATATAAGTGTTTCGACAGAAAATCAAACATATTTTTTCACATAGTTTTGATATAAAAACAGGGTTACATAAAAATTATACTATATGTATTATTAACATATTTTTTCATACACAATATCTTGTAATTTATATTATAAAAAATAAATCAAGAAAATTTCTGCCAAAATTCCTAAAACCAATATCATAAAAGCAAATATTTTATTGAGTACCGGTTTTTCATTTTTCATAAAAAAGTAAATAAGTACTATCTTCAATAATGACTCAATCACACTGCCAGAATGCATCATATTATGTAATCTTATGAGGATAACGATACTTCCTGCCAATTGAAACGATTCTATGCCTAGCACAACTGCATATAATTTTTCTCTGATTTTAAAAAAAGAAATGAGCAAGATACAGATATAAAACCTCATCATCCGCATAACCAGATACACATAGGTATTCCAAAAGTCGATATGTTCAATGCTTTCAATTTGTGAAAAAGAAAAATCCATGGAGATCATATTATATACAATCGTTCCCAGAACGATGCCAATCATTACTCCATAGATTTTATAGTTTGTCCATAATGTTTTAAAATTCATAACTTCTCCACAACACTGTTTTTATAATATATTATTTAAAACAATATTTATGATAGTAAGTTAAGATGGACGCGATTGTTTTTGAATCATTAATTACATTATTTACAATCATGTCGATAAGTGTATTTATATCAAATAACTCCAAATCAATGTCTTCATCCGGATCGAGATGTTGTTCTGTCTTTTTCAAATCAAAAGCCACGAAAACGTCAATTTTTTCCCCTGAATATGCAACCGCCGGTACAATCGTCTGTAAAAATTCAATATTTTCAGATTTATAACCGGTTTCCTCTTCCAACTCTCTTGCCGCACACTGTATGGTAGGTTCGTCTGCCCAGTCCCTGCCTCCTGCCGGAATTTCCAAGGTGAACTTATCAATGGCATTTCTCCACTGTCTTACCATGATAATACGTCCGTCGTCCATGACCGGAATCACTGCCGCCGCACCTTTATGCTCCAGATAATCCCATGTCACACGATTTCCTTTTGGCGTAACAATTTCATCTTCACAAAACTGTAAAATAGCGCCTTCATAAACTGTTTTCCGATGAATTCTTTTAAATTCTTTCATTGCTTCTCCCTATTATTTTATTCCTTTACACTTGTGAAAACATGCATCCGTTGCCGCAAATATGGATTTTCTGAACCCATTCTTTTCTAACTCTTCTACGGCAGTTATGGTTGTACCACCCGGTGAACATACCATGTCCTTTAATTCTCCCGGATGCTTATTTGTCTCCAGCATCAGTTTTGCTGAACCAAGAACAGTTTGCGCAACATACTGGTATGCATCCTCTCTTTTCATTCCACATTTCACAACACTGTCTGCAAGCGCTTCCATAAACATGAACACATATGCCGGTGAACTGCCGCTGGCACAAACCACTGCATCCAACATCTTTTCTTCTACTACGCTCATTTTCCCAATGGAAGAAAATATCTTTTCTATGACTTCACACTCTTCCTGCGTAAAATTTTCCTTATGATAACTCACACCGGTCATCCCTTCTCCAACCATTGCCGGTGTGTTTGGCATGGTTCGCACAATTCTCTTTGTACCACACATTTCCTCCAATTCAGCAATGGTAACGCCCGGTGCCAGAGAAATAACCACATTCTCCGGTGTAATACTTTCTTTTAGTTCCGGTAAAATCTTTTCGAACATCTGTGGTTTAACCGCTAAAATAATATATTTTGCCTCCGCCGTGACCTCCTGATTGGATAATTTATATGAGATTCCCTCTGCATCAGCTATTTGCTTCATTTTTTCCATCGTATTACTATGAAATATAATGTCTTCTTTTGCAAAAGCTTTTTGGGTTCCTTTTAAAACGGCATATCCCATATTCCCCATTCCGATAAATCCTAATGCTGCCATAATGTACCTCCACTTCTTTTCAAGTATAGCATAATAATAGAAAAAGGGAAATGTAATTCACACATTTCCCTTGCATTGTAGATTGTTTATTTTGCGTAATCTATCGCTCTTGATTCCCTTACTACGTTTACTTTAATCTGACCCGGATACTCCAACTCAGTTTCAATCTGTTTGGAAATTTCTCTGGCCATTAATACCATATCGGCATCTGTAACCTTTTCAGGTATCACCATCACTCGAATCTCTCTTCCTGCCTGAATAGCAAAAGATTTATCCACTCCCTCATATGAGTTTGTAATATCTTCTAACTGTTTTAATCTGTTTGTATATGCTTCTAGTGTTTCACGTCTCGCACCCGGTCTGGCTGCCGAAATGGCATCTGCAGCCTGAACAATACATGCAATCAATGTCTCCGGTTCCACATCCCCATGATGTGCCTCTACAGCGTTGATAACCGTAGCAGACTCTTTATACTTTCTGCATAAGTCGACACCCAGCTGTATATGGGTTCCTTCCATTTCATGGTCAACGGCTTTACCGATATCATGCAGCAGTCCGGCTCTCTTAGCAACTCTTACATCTAATCCAAGCTCGGCCGCCAGTAATCCAGATAAATGCGCCACTTCTATGGAATGTTTTAACGCATTCTGTCCATAACTTGTCCGAAACTTCATTTTACCAAGAAGTTTGACAAGCTCCGGATGTATTCCATGTACACCGACTTCTAACGTTGCAGACTCACCTTCCTCGCGAATCATGGTCTCCACTTCTTTCTGTGCCTTATGAACCATTTCCTCGATTCGTGTCGGCTGTATACGTCCGTCAACGATTAATTTTTCAAGGGCAATACGTGCCACTTCTCTCCTAATAGGATCAAATCCAGATAAAACTACTGCTTCCGGTGTATCATCAATAATCAAATCAACACCTGTAAGCGATTCAAGAGTTCTGATATTTCTTCCCTCTCTACCAATTATTCGACCTTTCATTTCATCATTAGGTAATGAAACTACTGAAATAGTTGTCTCAGAAACATGGTCTGTCGCACATTTCTGAATCGCATTAATAACTAATTCTTTTGCTTTTTTATCAGCTTCTTCCTTAGCCTGGGTTTCTAATTCCTTAACTAATTTTGCAGTTTCAATTTTAATTTCTTCTTCAACAGTTTTTAATAAATATTCTTTTGCCTGTTCGGAGGTTAATCCAGAGATTCTTTCCAGTTCCTGTACGCGCTGTTCGCTTAATTTATCTACTTTTTCTTTTGTCTCAGCTAATTCTTCTTCCTTAGACTTAAGACTGTTTTCTTTCTTATCAAGGGCATCAGCTTTCTTTTCTACTGCCTCTTCCTTGTTAAGAACACGTTTCTCATATCGCTGTACCTCAGCTCTTCGTTCTTTGATTTCTTTATCAAGCTCATTCTTCGTTTTCAGGTTTTCTTCCTTTGCTTCCAAAAGAGCTTCTTTTTTCTTTGATTCAGCAGTCTTAATTGCATCATCTATAATATGACGTGCTTTCTCCTCAGCGGAACCAATCTTCTTCTCAACAACCCCTTTTCTAATGGCAATTGCAATCAAAGCAGAAATCACGGAACATACTATCGCTATCACAACGCATATGATAATCCAAGTAGTATCACTCACAGGAGCACCTCCTTATTAAATTTTCATTGTACAATACAACATATATATTTTACTTGATTACCATAGTTATGTCAAGCAAAGCACATTCGGTTCTATAGAATTTTTACAATATATTGTGGGATTTTTCATCTAATCATCAAACATATTGTATTCATCAAAGTACTCCGACAGCACTTTTTTTACATCACTGTAAACATATCCTTTTCCTATGAAATATCTGTATAGTTTCTCCACATCTTTTCTGTCTTTTAAATCATATCTGGATATCCTTTTCTCCATCATTTTTTTTAAGGAAGCATCATCCGCAAACTCCGCTTCTTCTAAAGCAGTATCGATTATGGATTTAGGCACTCCCTTGGTATATAAGTCCTGAAATATCTGCCTTCTGGATCTGGATGAGGACTTGTAATCAATATACATAGCTGCGTATCGATGGTCATTAATTAAATCGTACTCTGACAGATATTGGATAACCCTGTCAATAACAAAAGCAGGATAATATCCTGATTTTAATTTGTCTGTTATCTGCTTTTCTGTTTTATAAGCTCTGTCAAGAATGTAAAGAGCCCTCTCACGGGCTCTTTTGTAAAGTATTTCTGTAATTTCTTTATATGTGCTTTCATTCAGACATATTCCTTCCTGAATTTGAAACTTTCGCACTTCTCCTTTGTACAGCAAAAAATCAATATCATTTTCCAGATATACATGCCATCTGTTTCCTTTTGGCTCCAGTTTCACTACCGTAAACATATTATTCCTTCTCTGATGTTGCTTCATCATCTTCACTGCTCTCATCGTCTTTGATATAAAATGCTCTGACCTTTTCTTCCACTTCTTCCATAATGGCAGGATTTTCCATAAAATACTTCTTGGCATTTTCACGTCCCTGACCGATTTTTGTACCATTATAGGCATACCATGAACCGCTTTTTATTACAACCCCGCAATTAGCCGCCAAATCAAGAATATCTCCTTCTTTTGAGATACCTTTACCAAACATAATATCAAATTCTGCTTCTTTAAATGGTGGCGCAATTTTATTTTTTACCACTTTAACTCTTGCCCTGTTTCCAACCATTTCTCCACCGGTTTTTAATGTTTCCACTCTTCTGACATCCAGACGCACAGAAGCGTAAAACTTTAAGGCACGACCACCGGTAGTCGTTTCAGGACTCCCGAACATAACACCGATTTTCTCCCGCAGCTGGTTAATAAACACGACGGTACATCCGGTCTTATTCATAATACCGGTTAGTTTTCTGAGAGCCTGTGACATCAGTCTGGCATGCTGACCCACGTGGGACTCTCCCATATCTCCATCGATTTCTGACTTTGGAACCAATGCCGCAACCGAATCCACGATAATAATGTCCACTGCACCGGAACGTACCATGGTCTCCGTGATTTCCAGTGCCTGTTCTCCGTAATCCGGCTGTGAAATATATAAATTATCGATATCAACACCGATGGCCTTTGCATAAACCGGATCTAATGCATGTTCCGCATCAATGAATCCTGCCACACCGCCTCTTTTCTGTGTCTCCGCTATCATATGTAAGGCTACCGTAGTCTTACCACTGGACTCAGGTCCGTATATTTCCACAACTCTTCCTCTTGGAATACCTCCTAAACCAAGAGCTAAGTCAAGACTTAACGAACCGGTAGGAATGGTCTCCACATTGATTTTATTTCCGGAATCTCCCAATTTCATAATTGCGCCCTTACCGTGCTGTTTTTCAATCTGTGATATGGCCGCATCTAATGCTTTTAATCTGTCTTCTTTATTCATAATACTTTCCTTTCTGTTCGAACTTATGTTCGTATGATGATATCATAATACATTCTAATCTTTGTGTCAACAATTATTTTCGATATTTATTATATTATTTATTCATTCAATATGCAACCATTCTTTTCTGTTTCGTATTGAACCCGTCACTTTGCTTTACCTGATTCTTGAGGGACTTTTTACAAAAAGAATCAGGTACAGAAAATCTGCACCTGATATGATTTAATTTTGGATTATTTCCCTATAAAGTCTGCTTTCTTATGCCTCCAGCATTTTTTCTATGGCTGCAATCTTAACGCAGACAATTAGAATCCTGCTGGCCTTTGTCAGTTCTTCCGGTGTTGCATACGTTGGAGCAATTCGGATATTCTTATCATCCGGATCCTTTCCGTAAGGGAACGGTGCTCCGGCACCTGTCAGTACCATTCCCACATCTTTACACATTGCTACTACTTTCTTTGCACAGCCTTCCATAATATCCAAAGAGATAAAATATCCGCCTAATGGGTTGGTCCACTGACCGATTCCGGTAGGTTTTAATTCTGATTCCAGCATGTCAATGACCGCCTGAAATTTCGGGCGCATTAATTCTGCGTGTTTCATCATATGTGCTTTGACTTCATCAAAATCATTGAAGAATTTCACGTGTCTTAACTGATTGATTTTATCATATCCGATAGTCTGAATCGACATCTGTTTTTTTATGGAGTCAATGTTTGCTTTTGATGTGGCCATTGCCGCTACGCCTGCACCTGAAAAAGTAATCTTTGATGTAGATGCAAACTCATATACCATATCCGGATTTCCTGCTTTTTCACATTCGGCAATAATATCCAATATTTCATCCTGCTTATCTGCATATAAATGATGTACCGCATAGGCGTTATCCCAGTAGATTCTGAAATCTTCCGCCTTTGGTTTTAGGGCTGCCATCCGCTTTACAACCTCATCCGAATAAGAAATACCTGTCGGGTTAGAATACTTTGGAACACACCAGATACCCTTAATCGCCTCATCTTCTGCCACCAGTTTTTCTACCATATCCATATCCGGACCGTTCTCGTCCATAGGAACATTTATCATCTCTATTCCAAAATGTTCTGTGATGGCAAAATGTCTGTCATATCCCGGAACCGGGCAGAGCCATTTAACTTTTTCTAATTTGCACCAAGGTGTATGACCTAATACGCCATGGGTATAAGAACGGGATATTGCATCATACATAATACTTAAACTTGCATTTCCGTAGACAATCACGTTATCCATAGAGGTTCCCATAATTGCCGCCATCATCTTTTTGGATTCCGGAATTCCATCTAATACACCATAATTTCTACAGTCAAAACCATCCGTTGAAATCATATCAGACTTACTGTTTAATACATCCAGCAGTCCCATGGAAAGTTCTAACTGATCCGGTCCCGGCTTTCCTCTTGACATATCAAGATTCACATTTTCCTGACGGAATTGTTCATAATCTTTTTTTAATGATTCCAGTTCTTTTTTCAGTTCTTCCCTGTTCATTTCCTTGTACGCTAACATTGTTTCTCCTCCTAAAATTAGTTTTTTAGTACCTTTATATTCTTGCTGATATATTCAATCATGGAAATAATTGTTAATGCAAGAGATATCCATATTAAAACCCATCCTATAACATCCAATATTTCATTCATAAGAGGAATATTAATAATGAGTACTACAATCATCATCATTGAAAATGCTGTTTTAAACTTGCCCCACCATCCGGCGGCAAGCACAATTCCCTGATCGGCAGCCAAAATCCGAAATCCGCTGATAAACAGTTCACGACTGATAATTATAATTACAATCCACGCCGGAATCATGTCCGGTGTTAAACATATCAGCGCTGCACTAACCAATAACTTATCTGCCAGAGGATCCATAAATTTTCCAAAATTTGTAATTAAATTCCGTTTTCTGGCAATCTTGCCATCCAGCAGATCCGTAAAACTTGCAATAATAAAAATAGCAAGAGCTATGTAATAATTATACGGAATGGCTGTAATCATCATTGCTGCCACAAAAACCGGTATACAAAACACTCTGAAAACCGTAAGTTTATTTGCTAAATTCATATTTCCTCCCTACCGGTTACTTATTTCACCTATTAAATCATAATCATTTGTTCCGGTCACTTTTACTTTCACAAAATCACCTGTCATCAGTTCTTCATCTGTTATAATGAATATGTTGCTGTCAACACCCGGAGCATCCATATAAGTCCGCGCCAGATAAGCATGTTCTCCTGAAATTTTTCCTTCAATCATAGCCACATAGGTCTTTCCGATATGTCTTTTTGAAATATCAAAAACAATGTCCTGCTGAAGTTCCATGATTTCATTTCTTCTGGAAACTTTCAGTTCTTCCTCTATCTGATCCGGCATGTCGGCTGCCGCTGTATTTTCTTCCATAGAATAAGTAAAAACCCCCAGCCTGTCAAATTCCATTTCATTGACGAAATCCATCAATATTTCATGGTCTTCTGCCGTTTCTCCCGGAAATCCGGTAATCAGTGTGGTACGGAGAATGATGTCCGGAACTTTTTTTCGCAGTTTTTGAATAATATCCCTTAACTGGCGGTTATCTGTTTTTCTTCCCATGCGTTTTAATATATGATCACTGGCATGTTGAATTGGGATATCCAGATAATGACATATTTTCTTTTCTTCTGCAATGGTATCTATCAGTTCGTCATAGATTTCTTCCGGATAACAATATAAAATTCTAATCCATTGAATCCCCTCTATTCGTGCCAACTTTTTTAAAAGAATATGGAGTGACTTTTCTCCATAAATGTCTTTTCCATACATGGTGGTCTCCTGCGCCACTAAAATCAGTTCCTTAATCCCCCGCTCTGCCAGTCCTTCTGCCTCTTTTATCAGCGTCTCCATGTCTACACTTCGATAACTGCCTCTGATTTTCGGTATAATGCAGTAGGTACAGTGTTTATCGCAGCCTTCCGCTATTTTGAGGTAAGCAGAGTTTCCGAAAGTAGAAAGATTTCTAGGTGCATCCACACCGGACAACTTATTTATATCTTCAATGAATTGTACTTTTTCTTTTTTTTCAAAAAAGCAGTCTAATGCCCGGGCAATTTCATCAATGGCTGTTGTTCCGATGCAGATGTCAATCTCCGGTATCTCCGTCTTTATTTCCTTATAATATCTCTGGGCAAGACATCCTGCCAGAACCAGTGCCTTACAATTACCATGTTCTTTATATACTGCCATCTCAAAAATTGTATGGATGCTTTCTTCTTTGGCATCATGAATAAAGCAGCAGCTATTAATAATAATAACATCTGCTTCCATTTCATCTTGCGTAAATTCATGTCCGGCATTTGACAAAATGCCGGACATATGTTCCGAATCTACTAAGTTTTTATCGCATCCTAACGAAATAAAAAGTACCTTCAAAATATCTCCTCAACACTTCCGTGTTCTGAACGTTTATTAGACAGCAAAGCTGTATCGGATGAATAACATAAGAAAAAAGTGCCCTGTGACACTTTATTCATCTTCCTCATCTTCCCCTAAAATTCTGATTTTAGACTCGCATAACTCTTCTACTGCGATAGATAAAGGTTTCATTCCTTCTGTATTTTTGCTAAGTAACGGTTCGTCACCGGCAATGATCTGTCTTGCTCTCTTGGATGTTGCCATAACAATGGAATATCTGCTCTGCACTACCGGCTGTTCTCCGTCTTCCACCTCACTGTTGGCAACTGCCATTAAATCTGAATATGATGGATGTAACATGTTTATTCTCCTTTCGCAAATTCCAGAATCTCGTTTTTAATCTGATTGACAAAATCCATATCCAAAGATTCCGGATGATTGTTATTTTTTATATGTTCAATGTGTTCTGCACATTTTTCCACTTCGTCATTTAATACGTAATAATCGTATTTTTCCATATTGTTCGTCTCTTCTGCCGCCTTCTTTAATCTTTCTGCGATTACTTCTTCCGTCTCTGTCTGACGGCCTGTCAGCCTGTTTTTTAATTCGACCGCGCTTGGCGGTAATATAAAAATCAAAACCGCATCAGGCATATTTGCTTTTACCTGAAGCGCTCCTTTGGTCTCAATTTCTAAAATAACATCGTTTCCTTTTTTCAGATTTTCCTCCACAAAATCTTTCGGAGTTCCATAATAATGATCCACATATCCCGCATATTCCAGTAATCTGCCTTCCTGAATCATTTTTTCAAATTCTTCATTAGAAATATAATGATAATGAATTCCCGGTATTTCATTTTCTCTTGGGGATCTGGTAGTCACTGAAACGGATACTTTATAATTATCTCTGTGTTCTTTTAAATAATTGACAACCGTGCCTTTTCCTACTCCCGAAAAACCGGAAATGACTAATAACTTACCTTTTTTCATAACGCATCACTCTTTATTTATTATTTTATTCAATATTTTGAATCTGTTCTCTTACTTTCTCAATGTCAGTTTTCAAAACAATAGCACGCTCTGAAATCTCCGGATCTGTGGTTTTCGATAAGGTTGTATTCGCCTCCCGGTTCATCTCCTGCGCAATGAAATCAAGTCTTCTGCCGATGGTGCCGCCTTTCTCTAAGTCGTTCCTCATCGCCTGAATATGACTGTTCAGTCTGACCAGTTCCTCATCTACACACACCTTGTCGGCAAACATGGTTACTTCCTGTGCAATTCTTGCCTCATCAATCTGACTGTCATCCAGCAGTTCATGGATTCTGTCGGTTATTTTTTCTTTGTATTCTGTAATAATAATCGGCGATTTTGTTTGAATGAAAGCAACATTTTCCAGCATGGAATCTAATTTACCAAGTAAATCTGTTTTTAATCTGCCCCCTTCTTCACATCTGGTCTCAATCAGTTTTTCCGCCGCACCGCCAATGGCTCTGACAACCAGACTTTCTATGATTTCCTCATCATCCTGACCGCTCTCAATGGTAACCACGTCAGGACTGCGCATAATATGACTGGCCTTCACGTCATTTTCCACGCCAAGTTCATTACTGATCTGCTTATAGCATTCATAATATTCCTTTGCCAATATGGAATTGTAACGAATACAGGAATCTCCCTCTCCCAGATTTTCGTATGTTATAAAGACGTCCACTTTTCCCCGGTCTACATACCGTTTCATTTCTGTCCTTACAGTACCTTCAAGGAAATTTAATTTTCTTGGCAACTTAATGCCTAATTCCAAATATCTGTGATTGACAGATTTCATTTCGACGGTTACTTTTCTGTCCGCCGATAAAACTTCGTATCTGCCAAATCCTGTCATACTTCGCAGCATGGATGCCTCCTAGGAATACTATATTTGTCCACAGTTCATCTTATTATAATTCATATCAGGCATACCGTCAAGGTTGACTTAAACTTTAAATAATAATAAAATGTAACCGTTCATTCGCAAAATGCAGAATGTTTAAAGTAATATAAAGGAGCTTTCTCTATGGCTTTTGACGGAGTAACAGTTGCCGCTCTGGTGGCTGAATTAAATGAAAAATTACAAAACGGACGTTTATATAAAATTGCCCAGACGGAAACGGACGAATTAATGCTTACCATAAAATCTGACAGAAAACAATACCGACTGCTGATAAGCGCAAACGCCAGCCTTCCGCTCATTTATCTGACGGAAACAAACAAAAATGCGCCTCTTACGGCACCGAATTTCTGTATGCTGCTCAGAAAACATCTGAATAACGGACGTATCCTTTCCATTACCCAGCCGGGATTGGAACGTATCGTCGACTTTGAAATTCAGCATTTAGATGAACTTGGAGACATAAAAACAAAACATCTGATGGTGGAACTGATGGGAAAACACAGCAATATTATTTTCGTGGACAACGATACCATTTTAGACAGCATTAAGCACGTAAACTCCATTATGAGTTCGGTCCGGCAGGTTCTGCCGGGTAAAGAATATTTTATACCGGACACCATGGGAAAGAAAAATCCGCTGACAGTGGAAAAGGAAGATTTTTTTGATATTGTTTTCTCGAAACCAATGTCTCTTGCAAAAGCAATTTACACTTCCTTTACAGGTATCAGTCCTGTCATTGCGGAAAATATCTGCTATGAAGCCGGATTTGATTCATCTCTTCCCGCCAACACATTAGAACACGGAAATCAGAATATCATCTGGATGAATTTCTATCAGTTCATCAATCAGGTAAAAAGAAGTTCTTTTTACCCGGTAATTTATGAAAAAGACGGAAAACCGGAAGATTTTTCCGCCCTTCATCTTTCCATCTATCCTGACTGCAACGCTGTAGGTTATACCAGCATCAGTCAGTTATTGGAAACTTATTATTCTAAAAAAAATCAATATACCCGCATGAGGCAGAAATCCGTAGATTTAAGAAAAATCGTCTCCACTGCTTTGGAACGGGATAATAAAAAATATCAGCTTCAGTTAAAGCAGTTAAAGGATACGGAAAAGAAAGACAAATATAAAGTTTACGGAGAACTTCTTACTACTTACGGTTATTCCATAGAACCGGGAACAAAAGAATTTGAGACCATCGATTTTTATACGGGAAATCCTGTGAAAATTCCACTGGATGTCACATTGACTCCCATTGACAACGCAAAAAAATATTTTGAAAAATACGCCAAACTGAAACGGACTTATGAAGCACTGACGGGTATTATTAAAGAGACGAAAAATTCCATTACATATTTGGAATCCATTCATGTGGCCATCGATATGGCAAATCGTGAAGAGGATTTAAAAGCGATTCATAAAGAATTAGTACAGACCGGTTATATTAAAAAGAAAGGACATCAAAAGAATAAAAACGATAAAGGCATCAGCAAACCACTCCACTACATATCTTCTGACGGCTTTCATATGTATGTGGGGAAAAATAATCTGCAAAACGAAGAACTGACTTTCAAGATGGCAACCGGTAATGACTGGTGGTTCCACAGCAAGTCTTTTCCCGGTTCTCATGTCATCGTAAAGTCAAATAATGAAGAACTTCCGGATGCCACTTTCGAGGAAGCAGCCAAACTGGCGGCCCATTATTCCAAGGCTTCCCATCAGGATAAAGTGGAAATCGACTACGTACAGAGAAAACATGTAAAGAAAGTAGCCGGAGCCATGCCCGGATTTGTCATCTATCATACCAATTACTCTATGATGGCAGATACGGATATCACAGGAATCCATGAAATACAATAAAAGAAAAACAGGCTGTGATTGTTGCATCACAGCCTGTTTTTAGCTTTTTATAATAAATCATTATATAACTGCTGGTATTTCTCTGCGGATGCCTTCCATGAAAAGTCAACATCCATAGCCCTCTCTACCATTTTATTCCAATCTCGTTTTTTGTCATAAAAGATACGTTCCGCATATCGGATTGTTCCCAGCATCTCATGGGCATTGTAATTGGCAAAGGAAAATCCGGTACCTGTATTTTCATATTCGTTATAAGGCTGTACCGTGTCTTTCAAACCACCTGTCTCACGGACAATCGGTAACGTACCATATCTTAAACTCATCAACTGGCTCAGACCACAAGGTTCAAACAAGGACGGCATAAGGAAGGTATCACATGCCGCATAGATTTTGTGTGATAACTCCTCGGAATAGTAAATATTGGCAGATACCGCATTGCCATATTTCCAATCAAAATGGCGGAACATGTTCTCATAGCGTTCCTCCCCGGTTCCCAGAACAACAAACTGAATGGCATCCTGACACAATTCATCCATTACATAGGCAATCAGATCCAGTCCTTTTTGATCCGTAAGACGACTTACCAGACCAATCATCATCACTTTCGGATTTACTTCTAAGCCAAGTTCTTTCTGAAGCGCCGTTTTATTTTTTACTTTTTCTTTCCTAAAAGTTTCCTTTGAAAAATTATTTGCAATGTATTTATCTGTCGACGGATTGTACTCATCATAATCGATACCGTTTACAATGCCCCGCAGACAATTGGACCGTGCACGCATTAGTCCATCCAATCCCTCGCCGTAAAATGGAGTCTTAATTTCCTCAGCGTATGTATCGCTTACGGTGGTAACCATATCTGCATATACAATTCCGCCTTTTAAATAATTGCCATCGTCATAATCACGCAGTTTGTCCGGCGTAAAGTAATAATCGGAAAGACCTGCAATATCTTTAATAGTATCTACGTCCCAGACACCTTGAAATTTCAAATTGTGAATCGTCATAATAGACTTGATGCCGTGATAAAATTCTCCATAAGAGAAACTGTCCTTTAAATAAACAGGAATCAAACCAGTCTGCCAGTCATGACAATGAATAATGTCCGGTCTGAAATCGATAATTGGCAGCGCCGACAATACGGCTCTGGAGAAAAATGCAAACTTCTCTAAGTCATATCGGATGTCACTGTAAGGTTTTGGACCGGCAAAATAATACTCATTGTCAATAAAGTAAAATTTTACGCCCTCATATTCCATCTCTAAAATTCCCACATACTGCCTTCTCCAACATAAGTCCATATAAAAATGGTTTACGTAACGCATCTGGTTTTTCCATTTTTCATCCATACACATATATTTAGGAATCATGACTCTCACATCATATTCCTTTTTATCAAAACATTTTGGCAGGGAACCTACAACGTCTGCCAATCCTCCTGTTTTAATAAAAGGTACACATTCTGATGCTGCAAATAAAATTTTCTTCATATCTTTTTCCTCCAGATTTCATTCTTATGTATTTTAATTTATCGACATTTATACTCCAATCTGATTTTATCAGCAATCAGAGCAATAAATTCTGAGTTGGTCGGTTTGCCTTTTTCAGCATTAATCGTATAACCGAATAATTCATCAATCGTATCCATTCTTCCACGGTTCCATGCCACTTCGATGGCATGGCGGATTGCTCTTTCTACTCTGCTGGATGTGGTCTGAAATTTCTTTGCAATAGTCGGATACAATATTTTTGTGATAGAGTTAAGCATTTCCGTATCATTGACGGACATAATGATTGCTTCCCTCAAATACTGATACCCTTTGATATGTGCAGGAACGCCCACATCATGAATAATGGCAGTCACGTCACTTTCAATGTTTCTGTCCATAAACTGCTGTCTGTCCTCTCCGGCATCAATAAATTTTTTATTCTCAGGAATCCGTTTATTATATGATTTAACACCTTTTACCCTGTCGATAATCATGTCTGTTTCAAAAGGCTTCAACAGATAATATCCTGCTCCAAATCCAAAAGCATCCTGAATCACACTTTCTTTGCTGATGGCTGAAGTAATGATGAAAAAAGGCGTTTTAATCAGTGCACCTTCATTATGTATCTTATTCATCAGAGATAATCCGTCCATTTTTGGCATAATCAAATCCAAAATCACAACGTCCGGATTTGTCTTTCTGATTAATTCATATGCTTCCTCTCCGTTTTTGGCTTTTCCCACGATTTTTATTGAAGAATCTTTTGTTAACGCTTCGCTGATACTCTCTATGACTTTCTCATTATCATCCACGATAGCTACGTTTACAATATTTGAGTTATTATTATAATTACCACTAATATTCATGCCGCGATTTGTAATAGTTCTATTCATCTTTCCTCCTGTTTTGTCAAAATACAGTACTGTTTGAATTCTTTTGACAAAGAAGATTATAGTTTGTTCTGAGAGGATGTTCAACTTAAACAAATCGCATAAAAACCGATATTTCGACAAAACGGTTTACATATAAAAAATCATTTTACATAAAAGCGTTTATTCTTTCATGAATCGAAAAAATAAAAGTCGAAAAAAAGAAAAAACAGTCAATATTTTCTTAATTGATATAAACTAACATCTCTTCTTTTTCAGCCAGCTCAATCCTATATCCGTCCCGCAACTCGTAGTATACTTTCGGTTTTAATGAAGTACCGTTAATTTTTGTTCCATTGGTAGAATCATAGTCGGCAATCCGGTACTTACCATCTTTACAGGAAATAACCACATGTATCTTGGATATGTAAGATTGAGGAATATCAATGCTTGCATTCTCCCTGCCAATGGTAAACGGCGTGTTTTTAATTGCATATTTTTTGTTGTTGTAAATAATCATAGCTTCCGGAGCACTGTTCTGCACGTCTTTTTTATAATGCTTTGTGGCAGAAGCCTGTGCCTTCGGGGCCGTGCGTTTTTTTCTTAACTCTAAATTATATTCCGTAAAAGGATTTAGAACCATTCCGTTCAAATGTTCGCACTCATTCATAAACGTATAAGCATAAGATGCCGGCACCTTTATAAAAGAAAAGTTCTCCATATAATCGCCGGGGATCTGCTCATAAGAAGTAAATACCGGTAAAAGTCTGGCTCTTCCTCCGTCCTTTACAATGTCCGGTCTCAATGCCACTCCTTCTATGGTTTCCTCAAAAACATCTGCATCATCAAAGATGCTTCGCATTGCCATAATCACATCTGCTTTTTGAAATTTATCAACAATATCTTTCTTTTTTATTTTCTTTTCCGGTTTTTTGTTATATTTTTTTATCATATCTTCTATCTGATATACTAATTCCGAATTATTCTTTGCCATACTTCCTCCTTGTTTTCCGACAATAACGTCCATCTCAAATACTGTTTTCATTATACTACAAAATTCGACTGATTAATATAGAAAATAATGAATTTTTAATTTTCCGTGATCATATTTTCCGCAAAAATACCATAACCTTTGGTCGGATCGTTTACCATTACATGTGTTACTGCTCCAACCACTTTATTGTTCTGTATAATCGGGCAGCCGCTCATCCCCTGAACGATTCCGTTGGTTTTTTCCAATAAATCTTTATCTACAATTCGAATAACCATATTTTTTTCCTTATTGTTTTTATTGATTTCTATAATTTCAATATCATACAGGTTAACCTGATTATTGATAATAAACTGAATTTTTGCTTTTCCCTTTTCTATTTCACCATTCAGTGCCACTTCCATTTTTTTGATATTGTATTCCCGATTTATGGGCTCATTGATGATTCCGTTAATACCGCTGGTATTGTTGGATAATATGGATCCGATCACATTTTCCTTATTATATTTAATCGTTCCGCATAATCCGCCCGGCGTTCCTTTTTTTCCTTTTTTTACTCCCCAGATATTGGCATTGTAGATGGTTCCCTCATGAGAAGATAAAAGTTTTCCTGTATCTATATCGCTGATTCCATGTCCCAGTGCATAATATTTTTCACCACAGATAAAAGAAAGACTTCCTATCCCCTGAGAGTCATCTCTTACCCATATACCAAGCATATATTCGCCGTTTTTTGTCTCTACCGGCTGAATAAGGGTGGTTCTTATGCCCACATCGGATTTAATTGTCAATGAGACTTTTTTATTTTTATTTTCACTAATCAGATATTGTAACTGGGCTTTATTACTAATCCGCTCGTCATTAAATTTTACAATATATTCCCCGGCATAAACTTTCCCTTCTGCGGGAGATATCTCCTTACCGTCCTTGTTTTCAATTTTTCCGGAATCAATAATCATAACCCCCTGGGTTTTCAGGTATAAACCTATCGGCAGCCCGATCGGATACACATACGTTTTATCAATGACTTTGACTTTTGCATCCTTTACCGTAAACAAACCAAACAATTTGTATTTTCCATTATAATTTCCCTTTTCTCCTGAATGTATATTATTTTTTCCGGTAAAATTAATACTTTTTTCACCACTTACATCTAGAGATACAGGTATGGCAAAATTGTACTTTGTTGTTTGATTGGAATTTACAAAAATTGTATTGGGAAGGTTATTATTGATATATAATATCCCTGACACAATTACTATCAGCAATGCCGTCAAAATTGATGCGATTAAACAATTTTTATAAGTTTTCTTCATTTCCATACCTCCAAATCAAATTTTATTCTTCCGTCTTTTTATTTATTCACGAAAAAAAAGAAGGAAGACTTTTAATCTCCTTCTTAATATTCCAAAAAACAATTGTTTAAACCAAGTTACTTTTTGTTCTATCTGCCATATCTTTCATTTCCATTGCATGTGACATGGCAGCATTTGTTATGGTTCCGTCGCCATTCATTCGCACAAGTTCCCGAACGGATTCATCTCTGCGCAACGGATAAATATTTGTAAATGTGGCATCATTTTCTAATTTTTTTTCAATTAAATAATGACTGTCCGCCATTGCTGCAATCTGTGCCAGATGGGAGATACATACAACCTGATGGTTAACACTTATTTTTGCCAGTTTTTCTGCTACCATACTTGCAGTTTTTCCGCTGATTCCTGTATCAATCTCATCAAAAATCAAAGTTTCTATTTCATCCTCTGTTGCCAATATGGACTTGACCGCCAGCATGATACGGGAAAGTTCACCGCCGGAAGCTACTTTTGCCAACGGTTTCAACGGTTCTCCCGGATTGGTGGAAATCATAAATTCCACATGGTCATACCCGTTTTCAGAAAAATTTTCTTTTTTTTGTATATCAATTTTAAAAGAAACAGACAGAAAATTTAAATCCGTCAGTGCTTTTATTACCAATTCTTCCAATATCAACGCTGCCTTCCGGCGTTTTACGGACAATTCTTCACAGACCTGTTGCATCTGATTTTCCAATCGAGCTGACTGTTCTTTGATTTTTTCTTTCTCATCATCATAATTTTTTAAATTTTCTAAATAGTTCTGCTTCTCATCCCGGTACTTTAAAATTTCTTCAATGGTTCTTCCATATTTTAATTTTAAGTGATTGATTGTATCCAGTCTGTCTTCCACTTCCTTCACATACGCCGGATCATAGTCAAGACTGTTGCTGTAATCCACAATTTCACCGGTTAAATCCCTGCACAGGGAATCTATATCACAGATGGTCTCCCGGAACTGTTCTACTTTATCATCAAAACCTTTGAAACTGTTGATACGGGAAACGGCTCTTCCAATCAGACTGCCTGCTCCATTGTCAGATTCATAATTCAGATACTGATATACCTCTGCCAGTCCTGCAGAAATTTCCTGACTTCCCGACAATTTTTTAAATTCGTCTTCTAACTGTATATCTTCATCCGGTTTTAAATCTGCTAAATCAATTTCGTTCACTTCATATTCCGCAAATTCAATTTCTCTTGCCCGTTTTGCTTCATCCATATCATAGTTTTCCAATTTTTTCTGCAAAGCAACATACTCTGCATAAAGTTCTTTTAGTTCTCTTTTTTCGCCGGCAATCTGATCTTTTGCATATTTATCCAATATTTTTAAATGATTTTGCGGATATAATAAAGACTGATGATCATGTTGTCCGTGAATATCCACTAACATTCCCATGACTTCTTTTAATGTATGAATATTTACGGTTTCTCCATTAATTTTTGACACGCTTCTGCCTTCGGATATTTTTCTTGTTACAGTAACAGTATTGTCCTCTCCCACATAAATATCCATATCTTTTATTTTTTTTATGATTTCATCTTTTACGGAAAATGTCAATTCCACAATGGAAAACTCGGCTCCTGTCCGTATCATGTCTTTGGACACTTTATTTCCAAGTGCAATATTTACGGAGCCTAATATCAACGATTTTCCTGCTCCGGTTTCTCCTGTCAGCACAATGAGACCATTTTTAAAATCCACATCTACTTCCTGAATCAGTGCAAGATTTTTTACGTGCAAATTAATCAGCATATTTCCTCCTTCTTGTGCTTCTCTCTTTTCTTTCTCATACAATCATGCTGTTTATCATTTCTTTTACATGGAACGCTTCTTCTGCATCCTTTATGACGCACAGGATTGTATCATCACCTGCAATACATCCTAAAACTTCTTCAATATGCATTGCATCCACTGCGGCGCCCACTGCCATTGCCATACCGGACACAGTTTTTATCACCAGCATGTTTCCGGCACAGTCCATGGAAAGAATCCCGTCTTTCAGCACCCGCATATATTTGCTGTCATCAGTAATTGCTGCCGCCACCGGCGCCGTATATTTCTGACCGCCGCTGCCGGATGCCGTCTTTAATAAGTTCAGTTCTCTGATATCCCTTGATACCGTGGCCTGAGTTACCTGATAACCGCTTTCCATTAATTTTTTTGCAAGTTCTTCCTGAGTTTCTATATCATATTCTGAAATTAATTCGATGATTTTTCTCTGTCTCTTTGCTTTCATAATTACTCCATTTATTTCAGTTTATCTTTCACTGCCTGCAGAAAACTTGCCTCATCAATCTTGGCTATTTTCGTCGTCTTATCTGCCTCACTGATACAAATCACATCACCGGATATCATATTAAAAATACCGTCGCCGTCAAAAGCGGCTTTTCTGTGTTCTTCATTGGGCGTTCTGCATTGTCCCACTTTCACTTCTATTTTATCATTCCTCGATAAGATAATACTTCTGTTTGCTAATGTATGAGGACAAATCGGTGTCAGCATAATCATGTGGGAATCCGGTCTTGCCACCGGCCCTCCTGCCGACAGATTGTATGCCGTAGAGCCGGTAGGCGTGGACAGTATAATACCGTCTGCGTGATAAGTGCCGAGTAATTCGCCGTTTACAAATACCTCATAATCTGTAATGGCAAGTTCATCTCCTCTGTGTATGACTATATCATTCAAAACGATAGCAGAATATACCTGTTTCCCGTTTCTTCTGATATCTCCCTTTAACATCATTCTGGATTCCACATGGAACTGATTATTTAGCAGTTTATCCAAAGCCGTTTCCAAAGCATCCGGGGATATTTCCGCCAGAAATCCCAAAGTTCCCCGGTTGACGCCTACAAAAACCACATCTAAGTCCATCAGATCCTGCGCCGCATGCAGCAGTGTTCCGTCTCCGCCAATGCTAATAATACATTCCGTACCATCAGGGATATCTTTTGCAGACAATATCTTAAATTCCCCTGTTTTTGTATCCATGTTTTCAACGATTTCACAACTGCCGCCGCCACTATGTATATAATCAGAAATAGCATGGGCTGTCATTAACTGTTTATCTTTCAAATGATTTGTAACCACACAAAATTTCTTCATTTTCTACCTCTGTTTATCCAATGCAAAATGAGATGCTTCTGCCACCTCCATGGCAGAGATTTTCGTTTTCTCTTTTCCTTCATGTTTTTGCGTATTTTGTAAATACAGCAGATATTCAATATTTCCCTCCGGACCTTTTACCGGCGAGAAGTCTAAATTCAATATATCAAATCCAATCCTTTTTGCAAAGTCCATCACATCTTCAATGACCTGCACATGAATCTTTTTGTCACGGACTACTCCTTTTTTCCCCACATTTTCTCTGCCCGCCTCAAATTGCGGTTTAATCAGACAGACAATCTGACCGTCCTCTGTCAAAAGGTTTTTGACCGGGAGAAGGACTTTCGTCAGCGATATAAAAGAAACATCAATGGAGGCGAATTGAATTTTATCTTCAATATCCTCAGGGGTGACATACCGGATATTGGTTCTGTCCATACAGATGACCCTTTCATCCTGAAGCAGTTTCCACGCCAACTGACCGTGTCCCACATCCACGGAATAGACTTTGACTGCTCCGTTCTGCAGCATACAATCCGTAAATCCGCCGGTGGATGCACCCACATCCATGCAGCTTTTCCCCTCTAACTGCACGCCGAAATTTTCCATTGCCTTTTCCAATTTTAATCCGCCACGGCTTACATATTTCAGTGTTTTTCCCCGCACTTCGATATGCACCTTCTCGTCAAAAAAAGTTCCCGCCTTATCCTCTCTCTGATTATCCACAAAAACAATCCCACTCATAATAATTGTTTTCGCCTTTTCTCTGGAAGGCGCCAGATTTCTTTTTACAAGTAATACGTCTAATCTTTCTTTCATTTCGTCAATTCTAAAACCTTTTCATATATTTGTTTGTAACTGATTCCGATTCTCTCTCTCAAATCGCCGATTTTTCCCTGCGGCACAAATTGGTCTTCGATTGCCATCACATGCACGTCGGTATTCAGATTCTGTTCGTGAACATAGGTTTCTACAGCCTCGCCGTATCCTCCTTTTTTGATGGCTTCTTCAATAACTACAATTACCTTATGTTTCAGTGCTACTTTCTCTATCATACGGATATCCAGTGGTTTAATAAATCTGGCGTCTACCAGCGTTGGGAAAACACGTTCTTTTTTTAAAAGTTCCACCGCCCTGTATGCTTCCTCAAACATATTGCCTACGGTAATAATGGCAATATCCTTTCCTTTCTCTACCAATGCACTTTTTCCAAATTTAAAGGGATTCTCCTTGCCAGACCGGCTGACAGGAGCATCTCCTTTCGGAAATCTGACCGCAACAGGTCCGTTGTAGGCAATGGCAAATTTCGTTGCTTCCACCAGTTCTCTTGTATCTCTCGGCGCAACGATAACCATATTGGGCATGGCGGACAAAAAAGATATGTCAAATATCCCCTGATGCGTCTCTCCATCCTGTCCTACCAGACCCGCCCGGTCTATAATCATTACCACCGGAAGATTCTGTAAACAGACGTCATGCAGTATCTGGTCATAGGCTCTCTGATAGAAGGAGGAATAGATCGATACAACCGGCTTATAGCCGGATACGGCCATTCCCGCCGCAAAAGTGACGGCATGTTCCTCCGCAATCCCCACATCAAAAAATCTGTCAGGGTAATTTTTTTGAAATCTGAAAAGACCTGTTCCATCCGGCATTGCCGCAGTAATTGCTACAATTTTTTCATTATCTTTTGCCAGTTTTACCAAAGTTCTGGAGAAAATTTCGGTATAACTCATTACATTTGGTAAATGTTTTTTGGATATCTCCTCTCCGGTTTCAATATCAAATGTTCCAATTCCATGAAATTTGGACGGATTATTTTCAGCGAAAGTATATCCTTTTCCCTTCACTGTCTTCACATGAATGACAATGGGATGGTCAATTTTTAATGCATTATGAAAAATTTCAATCATTCCCTGAATATCATGTCCGTCAATCGGTCCGATATAAGTAATTCCCAAATCATCAAAAAGTCCGCCTGAAATAATTAAATTCTTCAAACTGTCCTTTGTTCTTTTGATTCTCTCTACTAATTTATGTCCGATTTTGGGAATTCTGCTGAGATGGGTTTCCACATCTTCCTTAAAGTCGTTGTAATGTTCGCCTACACGAAATTTACTTAAATAATTGGACATGCTTCCCACATTTTCGGAGATGGACATATTGTTGTCATTTAATATAATCACAAAATTTCTTTTTAAACTGGCTGCATTGTTTAAGGCCTCCAGCGCCATACCTCCTGTAAGTGCTCCATCTCCGATGACGGCTACGATTTTGTCGCTGCGTTTTTCCAATTGATTTGCTGCGGCCATACCCAAAGCTGCAGAAATCGATGTGGAACTGTGTCCTGTGTCAAAGGTATCGCAGGCACTTTCATGCCTTTTGGGAAATCCGCTTAGTCCGTCTATCTGCCGGAGTCTGTCAAACTGTTCTTTTCTTCCTGTTAATATTTTATGTGTGTATGCCTGATGTCCCACATCCCATACAATTTTATCTTTAGGCAGTTCGAGGACAGAATGCAGTGCAATGGTCAGTTCCACCGTGCCCAAATTTGAAGCCAGATGTCCTCCTGTCTTACTCACTTTGTCTATTAAAAACGCCCTGATCTCTTCTGCAAGTTCTGAATATTTTGCCGAATCTATTTTTTTTATATCATTTTCTTTATTAATTCTATCTAAAATTTGTCCCATAGTTTACTCCTGATGATTTCATAAAAAACAGATGGCTTTTATAAAGTCATAGGTTTATTTTTCTCTATTTATTAACTGTATAATTAACTGCCGCAAAAAATCAGTGTTTTTATTTAGTTCATCCAACAAGGCGATTGCCTCCCTGGAATACTGTTCTACATTTTTTCCGGATTGTTCAATCCCACATATGGAAACATATGTAACTTTTTGATTTTTTTCATCGCTGTGTACCGGTTTTCCGAGTACTTCCGTAGTACTGGTCACATCTAAAATATCATCCTGTATCTGAAAAGCAATCCCAATATTTTTTGCAATTCTTTCTATGATTTTTACCTGATTTTCATCAGCACCGCCTAAAACAGCGCCTGCCATCATGGATGCTTCAATCAGGGCAGCTGTCTTTAAATTATGGATATACATGATGGTGTCCAGATCCATTTTCTTCCCGTCATTGATAACGTCTACGGTCTGTCCGCCTACCATGCCGTAAACCCCTGACTTTTCGGCAATCACAGCCATAGCCTTCGCCGCACGGTATGGGCGCTCTGCATTTAAAACGGCACGGCTCATCACCTCATAAGCCAGATTTAAAAGTCCGTCACCCGCCAGAATTCCCAAATTCTCTCCAAATTTTGCATGGGTGGTCTTTTTTCCCCTGCGATATTCATCATTATCCATGGCCGGTAAGTCGTCGTGAACCAGCGAATAAGTGTGAATCATTTCAATGGCAGCCATAAACGGAAAGACCTGTTTTGTATTTTCAGCAAATAATTTTGCAGTCTCCAGCATCAGCATTGGCCGCAGTCTCTTTCCTCCGGCTTTTACACTGTAATTCATGGCCTGTAAAATAATTTTCTGCTTTCCTTCCTCTTTTGGCAAAAATCCGTAAACAATTTCTTCTACATATTTTGTCTGTTCCGCCAATTCTTTATTGAAATCCGTCATAACCTTTTTCATCCTGTTCTTCATTGATTATTTGTATCTGCTTCTCAATATGATCGATCTGGGAATTACAGTCTTTCACAAGTTTTAATCCCTGATGATATAATTCAAAAGATTTCTCCAAGGTAACGTCTTCCTTTTGCATATTTTCAATAATTGTTTCGATTTCTTCAAAATTTTGTTCGATTGTCTTTTTATTTTCCATCATATCCTCCTTTTACCACATCTCGCACGACTGCTTTTATCTGTCCGTCCTTTACGATGAGAGAAATCTTGTCCTCCTCCTTTACCTGCGCTGCTGTGTTTATGGGATTTCCTGCCTTGTCCGTCACATAGGCAAATCCTCTGGAAATTCTGTTAAGCGGAGATAATCCGTTTAATTTTTCGGCATATATGGCTAATGAATGCTTTCTGTCCTTTAATCTGTTTTTCAATGTTTCGTCCAATCTGGTATATAATTCATCCATATATTGTTTTTTGTTTTGTAACTGATTTCGCGGATGATATACGTTCAGTTTTGTCTCATAATATTTGATATGCTCCCTATTTTTATCCAGACTTTTTTTCATCTCTGAGAAAAGCAGCTGATAATATTGGGATATTTTAACCGAAAACTCATGATAATCAAATACTGCCAGTTCCGCCGCGGCTGACGGCGTGGGCGCTCTCATATCTGCCACAAAATCAGCAATGGTTGTGTCCACTTCATGACCTACTGCCGAAATAACCGGCGTATGACAGTCAAAAATAGCTTTTGCCACGATTTTTTCATTAAACGCCCATAAATCTTCAATGGAACCTCCGCCTCTGCCTACAATCATCACATCCAAATTTAAACTGTCTAAATAGCGGATTCCGTTCACGATATCTTCCGCCGCCTCTGCTCCCTGAACAAGGCTGGAATAGAGATATAACTGCACATAAGGATTCCGCCTTTTCGTTATATTCATAATATCCTGAATGGCCGCTCCTGTTTTTGCCGTACAGATACCAATCCGCAGAGCGTATTTCGGAATGGGCTTTTTATACATGGAATCAAAGAGACCCATTTCTTCCAGTTCCTTTTTTAGTTGCTCAAACCTCTGATATAAAAGTCCGGAGCCTTCCAATGTGATTTCTCTGGCATAAAGCTGGTATTTTCCACTCTGCTCATATACATTAATATAACCGGAAACGACAACGTTCTGACCTTCTTCCAACTGAAATCCCAATCCGCCTCTGTTTCCTTTAAACATAACAGCAGAAATCACACCTGTTTTATCTTTTAGGGTAAAATAGATGTGTCCCGATGAGTGGTATTTACAGTTACTGATTTCACCTTTCACGCTGATATTGGATAAGGCAAAGTCCTGACTGAACATTTGTTTAATATAAGTATTAACCTGACCGACTGTATATACAGATGCCATATCATTCTCCTAAAATAGTTTTGCTAAAATTCCATTGACAAAAGCCGGAGATTCGTCACTTCCATATTTTTTCGCCAGTTCCACCGCCTGGTCAACGGCCACCTTTTCCGGTATGTCCTCGTCCATTTTCATTTCATAATATGCCAGACGGATAATTGTCAGATCCGTCTTTGACATTCTGTCCGTACTCCATCCTACGGACACTTTATTAATTTCTTTATCTATCTCATCCAGATGCCCGGCAATATCCGTAACCTTTGTCTGGATATATGTCCTGTTACTTTCTGTGCATTCTTCTAATGTATCCAGAAATAACCGATACTGTTCCGGCATCTCCTGTGCATTGTGAAACTCATTACAGAATAAAAGTTTAAATATATTCTCTCTGACTTCCGCTCTTTTCATGTTCCCTCCACTGATTTTATTATGCTCAAAAAGGGTGTCTTTTCAGACACCCCAAATTTGAATCATTTACTTTGATAAAACATTTGAAATATTTACATTGACATTGGCAACCTCAAGGCCGGTCATATTTTCCACCGTGGTTTTTATTTTTTCCTGAACTTTCTTGGAAATCCTTATAATGTTCTCGTTCATTCTGAGAACAATCGCCACGTCGATCATGACACTGTTTTCTGCCACGTCCACCCTGACGCCTTTCGCCAATTTCTTTACACCTAACTTTTCAACGATTTCTGAAGTAATATTTCCTGCCATTCCGATAACACCGTCTACCTCCAAAGCTGCCATGGCTGAAATAACTGCTAAAACATCATCGCTGATGTGTACATCACCTAAATCAGAATTATCATTTATTTTATAAGTATTTCTCACAGTATCCATTCTAATACCTCCTATGAAACTCCGGTTGAGCATTGAAACTAGAAATAGTATACCATTAATACCTGTTTTTTACAACTATAATCCAATTCTGATATTGCGTTTGAAAATACACGAAAACTTACTGAAGACGCTCTATCATCTCAACCAGCGTATCAACATTCTCGAAATTTTCCTCTGTCTTTTCTTCCATTGTAATTTCAATGTCAAACTTATCTTCTAATTCTGCAATCAAAGCAATAATATCCATAGAATCCAAGTCCTCCGGAAGATTCATATCCTCATCATTCACGTCGATATCCGGGCTAATCATCTCCAAAATTTCAATCACTTCATCTCTCATAGTAGTTCTCCTCTCTTATTCTGTATATTTTATATGTTTACCATATGCTTACTTATTATTTAAAGCTTTCAACTCTTTTCTGATAATTTATCCGTTGAACGTTCTCGGAATTTCATCAATCACCTCAAAAACTTTCGGAACTTTTAACGATTCAAGCTTTGACAACATATATTTGGAAAGTTCTTTCTGGTCAAATCCAAAACCTTCATTCAATACCACAAACAGTTTTGGCGCCTCTGTAGTGATTTCATCAGGAATCGGAATGCAGGCACAATCTTTAATCATCTCATGCTTCATGACCACTTCCTCAATTTCCGTAGGGGCAATTTTGATTCCGCCCATATTGATGACTTCTCCCTGACGTCCCAACAGATAAACCAGTCCGTCATCGCCTAAATATCCCAAATCATTGGTATAAACCACACCCTGATCATCCATGACTTCCGCAGTAATTTCCGGCTCTTTGTAATAACCTTTCATGTTCATTTTTCCTCTAAAGGCTAAAATGCCCGGATTTTCCGGTGAAGCCTCCACCGGATTCCTACTTTCATCTACAAACAGAATTTCCGTGTTTACCGTGGTTCTTCCAATACATTTCTGTTTATCGCCATATTTGCTGAACTCTAAAATAACAGTACACCCTGATTCCGTTGCGCCGTAAGTATTGTACAGTCTGGTATCAGGAAACATCTGTGTCAAAATCTTTTTATTATTTTCAGACAACGGCGCAGAGCCCAATTGAATGTAATTCAGTTGATTCTTATATGATGCAAAACGGTCTTTCGCAAATTTCAGCACCTGCTCTAATATTGCCGGAACAAAAGTAATTGCCGTAATTTTATAAGTATCCAAGATTTTAAAGAAATCTTCCACAAACTTGATTCCGTCTGTTAAAACAAGAGAACTTCCGTTATAAATTGCACCATAAGTTCTTCGAATGGCCAGTGAATGATTAATCGGCGTGGTAATTAACTCTACCTCATCCTTTCCAATCTGCACACTGTCCATGACGTTCTGTGCAATGGCAATATTACAGCCACAGGTCACTTCAATTCCTTTAGATTTGCCTGTGGTACCTGTGGTAAATAAAATCTCCGACAAGTCGTCTTCTTTCGGAAATTCAAATGCCAAAGGTCTGATTGGATTTTCTTCATCTCTCACTGCTTTAAAAAGTTCTTTTAAACTGATGTTGTTTACCTGCTCATTTTTTACCGGTTTATCCGCCAGATATATATTGGAGTCCACAAAATCCATAATTTCCATAATTCTGTCATCCTTAATTGCTTTTTCCAGAGGACAGACTGCACCACCCACCAGTTGTACGGCAAAAACGCCTAACACAAACTCTACTTTCTGGGCTCCCCGAATCACAACCATGTCACCTTTTTTCACGCCTTTTTCACGAAGCCAGGTGGCAGCTCTTTCTACCATCGTCCAGAACTCTCCATAAGTTGCATGGTTCTTTTTATCTCCCACACACAATTTATCCGGCGTTTTCTGTGCATTTAATTTTAACGCTTCAATAATTGAAGTCACGCTTTTCTCCATGATATCCTCCTTTTAGAACTGACCGTATACAAATGTTCCGGCATCATACCCTGAACCGTAAATACCAAATATAATAATTCCAAAAATCAGTCCGAAATACAAAATCCATCGGAAAATCAAATTCTGCTCGCAGACAACATCTCTGATTCCTTTTCCCTCAACTGCAAATTTTTCCTGCAGCATGCTGACAGCCCATACAAGCCCAATCAGCAGAAGGGACAATGTAAATCCGTGTCTGTCCAGTCCAAAAGAATACAAACTTTCGTCCCACATGGTGTGGAGTCCGAAATTTCTAAAATCAAAAGTCCTCTTTATAATCAGCAGAGCATGTGTAAAACCTGCTGTGGAAACAAAGAAAATTCTGCCGATGGCTGACAGGAAAAAGGTTCTTGCCATTCTAAATAAATTAAATGAGAAACATTCTGTATTGATATGCAGAACTTTTGTCAGTTTTTGAATCGGCAGTTCAAACAATGCGCCCAGAATAATCAGTATTCCATGATAAATTCCCCAAAATACATAGCACATTGCCGCTCCGTGCCAGACGCCTGTCACAATCCAGACGCAGGCTGCCGGTATGACTGTAGAGAATGCCCTGGACATCTGATTTCCCCATTTCTTTCTCGTGAACCGGTTAATGGATTTACACAACTTCGACATGGATACCGGATACAATAAATAGTCTTTAAACCACTCACCCAAAGTAATATGCCATCTTCTCCAAAATTCCGGCATATTTTTTGAAAAATATGGGTGCCAGAAGTTTCTGTCCAGTTCGATTCCAAAAATCTGTGAGACACCACGGGCGATATCCATACATCCTGTCCAGTCTAAGTATAACTGCATGGAGAAAAATACAATGGCAAGCACCAGCGGCAGACCTGTCACTTCATCCCATCTGGCATACACGCCGTTTGCAAAAATAGCCAGTCTGTCGGCAATAACCATTTTTTCAAAGTAACCCCAAAGCATTAAAAGCAGACCTTTTTTAACTCTGTCATAGTCGAATTTATGTCTGGTAAAAAACTGCTTGGACAGTTTATTGTATCTTCCAATCGGTCCCTGCACGATATGTGGAAAATAAGATGCAAACAGTGCCAGTTTCAAAAGGTTGGTCTCTGCCCTGTATCTCTTCCAATAGATATCCAAAATATATCCCACTGCCATAAAAGTATAAAAGGAAATTCCTAAAGGCAGAACAAAATCGAATGTTTTCGACCAGTTCACGTTAAATTCAGCCAATATTGCTGACACACCGCTCAATGCAAAGTCGGCATACTTGATGACACATAACATTCCCAGATTAATCAGCAGATCCAATATCAGCCAGAATTTTCTTACTCTTGTATACTTCTTTTTAATTTCTTTCTTTTTGTCTTTAGATAATTCATGTTCCGTGACATAGTTCTTTTCTTTATCATGTAAAGACTGAATCTTTCTCGCCAGAAGATACGTCGTAATGGATGTAACCGCTATATAAACAATATATTTCGGTCCTGAAAACAGATAAAACGCAATGCTGGCAAGCAGCAAAAGTACCCATTGGCATTTCCTAAACAGGGTAAAGTATAAAAACGCAACTGCAAATACAAATACTAAAAAAATTAAACTGGTGAATATCATCCCTTACCCTTTCTCCCTATACTGACACTGCCATAGGAATTATTTCGCAAGGAAACAGTATCAATAACCTTTTTTGTTTTTTTGTTGTAGACAACAATATTCATTAATTCTCCATACACATCCCCACAATTATTATTGTCTACTCTCACGGAACAAAGTCCTCCGGTAATATTCATCGTAAAGGATGTTCCGTCACTGAATTGTCCCCCCTCATTAATGACCTGCGTTGCATACCTGTCTTCCTCATTGGACACATTAACCGGCTGCCCTTTTGTTTCCAAAGTATCAGAAACATAAGCAAGGTTATTTCCGTACTCAGAATCTTTCAAGAACGCATCGATGTCGATATTTAACTCTTTCAAAAGTTTTTTCTGGTTCTCAGAAAAATATAGTTTCGAAGACTGTGACCCTGCGGTTAAAATCACTGAATAATTTTTATCCTTAATTAGTTTCAGGTAATTATCCAGATTATTTTCCATACAAAGTTTTGCAGTTTTTATATAATCGTTGTATTTGTCCATTCCTGACTGGAAATCCCCTTTAATTGGGGAACTTCCTTCTTTATAATTTGTCAGTTCGTAATGATCCGTCAAATATTGACCAAGATATGATGTTACTTTCTTTGCACCATTTACATTCATGTGAATGGAATCTGCGCCGTCTTCGGAGAATTCAAGTCCCATTTTTTCTCTGATGGATTTCAGATTTAAATCAATATATTTTACGCCTGCTTCCTGTGCAATGTCCTTTACATAATTATATTTTTTTACACTCCAAGTAGTATCCGGCGTTTTAAACAGCACAAGTTCTACATTATTTTCTTTGGCAACCTCTGCAATTCTCTTAACATAGGCCTTATTTGTGCCATTATATTGACTGTACTCTACTTCCTTATCTTCAAATCCATCATAATCTCCTGCTTCATCACTTGCAGGATCGTATGACGATACATACTTGAATGTGTTGGACAAGACAGCAAAACCTTTTGTGTCGGACTTATTATTTCCCAACGCAAAATCGTAATCATCATAGGATAATTCCGACCATCTGGTATGATAGAGAGAAAGTGGGAAAAGATACTCCCAGATGTCCATCTCTTCATCTGTGCCCACTAAATCCCTGCCCGAATTTACTGTTTCCACTGCATATTGAAATTTATTGATGCCCGGTTTCATGTAATCGTAAGATTTTCTTGCCTTTGTTTCCAGCTTATCACTCTGTCTTCCCAGTGTCTTAACTTCCACAAAGATGACTTTCGGCTTCTGTGTTTTTAAGGCTTCTTTTACCCAAAAGAAAGAGCCGCTCATTGTCTGAGAAATAACACCCAGATTATATGAGGCAATGCCATATTCTTTATATAACAGAAACGGATCAACAGCCGCTGCCGTCACGCTGGACCCAAAAAACAATACATCCGTACTGTTTTTGTCCAAATCATAGAAACTTACATCTGTTTTTGAAGACTGCCATCTGTCCTCCAGCCATTTTGGTTTAAAAAGACTATTGACACAGCTTAGTAAAACAGCAAATACCAAACAAAAACATATTATCTTTGTTAATATTTTGACTTTTCTTTTCATTTAACTACACTCCGATTTAGTTCTTTTTTGCATTTTCTTCTGTTAAGAGATTATTTAAATGTTCCCAAAGTTCTCCATATCCTTCGCTTGCCGGTGTTACCGGTTTTTGAATCGGGTTATACATATGTTCCTTGATGACACCGTCTTTTGACATGACCATAATTCTGTTTCCAAGAGCAATGGCTTCCTGGATATTATGGGTGATAAACAGCACAGTCATTTTCTCCTTTTCTTTAATATGTGTAAGCTCTGACTGCATTTGATTTCGTGTCATGGCATCCAGTGCGGCGAAAGGCTCATCCATCATGATAATTTTAGAACCTAAAGCCATTCCCTTTGCGATGGCAACTCTCTGTTTCATACCACCGCTTAACTGATGAGGATAATAATTTTTATATTGCAGCAGATGAACTTTCTCTAAATATTTCTCTGCTCTTTCAACCCGTTCTTTTTTATTTTTCATTCCACCTACCTTCAAAGGAAATGTGAGATTTCCCAATACAGTTTTCCATGGGAACAACTGATTAAAATCCTGAAATACCATAATTCTGTCCGTGCCGGGACCTTTTACTTTTTTCCCACTGACTTCAATCAGTCCTTCATAATCCTCAAAACCTGCAATACATCTGATTAACGTAGATTTGCCACAGCCGGACGGACCTAAAACGCACAAAAAATCTTCCTCATGCACTGTCAGGTCGATTCCTTTCAGTATGACATTCGGTGAATTACTATATTGTTTTTTCAAATTTTCTATCTTTAATATTTCTTTTTTATCGCTCATCGTGTCATACCCCATTTCTTAAATGTTCTATTCTCGATATTTCTGAAGATGCCATATTCCACAACCAGTCCGATGAGAATAATGATAATAATGGTAGCATAGATGCTGGCCAGATCACTGTTATCTCTTCTCTGCGTGATGTAATAGCCCATACCAATGGTTCCTGCACCGCCAAATACCATTTCGGCACTGATCAGACCTCTCCATGCCCTTGCCCAGCCTACTTTAATACCTGAAAAAATTCTTGGCATGGCTGCCGGTATAAACACTCCGAATAAAAGTTTGACTGGTGATAATCCGATATTCTGTCCCACTTCCAAATAAAGTTTCGGTACGGCATTGAATCCGTCAATAATACTGCGGGACATGGGCCATACAACCGAATGAATTACCAGAATTACGATTGCCAAGTCATTCTGACCGTATAAAAAGATAATCAGGGCTGAAATCAAAGCAATACCCGGTATCAGGTCAAACATGGAAACAATCATATTGTACACTGCTGAAAACGTATCCGAAATCACGGACAGACCGGATAAGACAATTGCCAGACCGATACCGATAGCAAGTCCTTCCAGCATCAACAGCAATGAATGCCACATGATACCTCCAAAATCTTTCTCCGTAAATCCCCATATCATCCTTTCAAAAATAGTTTTAAAAGAAGGAAATAAATTGGCATTGTCTGCTTTTGCAAAGTTATATGCCACAATTTCCCAAATTGCCACAACCAGCACCACAAATATTATCTGGGCTGCTAATCTTTTTGTTTTCTGATTCAATATTTTTTCTCCTTAATAATAATTATATTTTATTAATAATAATATCTTCAAACAGCAAAAAACATAGCAATCAAATATCAAAACCAACTCAACACTGTGCTATGTTTTTCGCAATTACTCTTTACTATTAATTTCCTTTTACCCCATCATAAATAAGGTCGCTGAGATTTCCCGAATATTCATTTTCCAGGAACCCTTCTTCCTGCATGAAGTTTACAAAATTGCCAACTCCCTGTAATTCTGTGGAATACTGTGATTTGGAATCTGTCATCCACTTTACAATATCTTCAACGCTGTCATCCAGTTCCAGCTTTTCTTTAACCAGTTCTGCTGTCTCTTCCGGATTTTCTTTTACATAGGTCATCGCCTCTTCAAAAGCCTTGCATACGGCGTCGTATAACTCTTTGTTGTTTTCATATAAATCTTTGGAAGCAATACCTACAATGGATGTGTCTCCCGGTACCCATACGTCTTCGCTGACCGGAATCTCATGTGTTCCGTCTACTGCCAGTTCTTTGAAATTGTATGGTGAAATAACTACATGTACTTTAATGGATCCGCTTTTAATACCGTCAAATCCTGAAGCATTGTCTACCGGATTTATAACATTATCAAATGCGTGGGCATCTCCCAATTCAGCTTTTGCGGCCAGTCCTAACATAATATGTCCCTGACTGTTGGTACTGAGCAAACCTACCTGAATGCCTTTATCTTTCAAATCTTTTAATGAGTTAATATCTTTCTGATTTGTCACAATGGAATATGGTTGTGCAGAAATACCCGTAAAAATTTTATATTTGCTTCCACTTAAAATTCCTACAACTGCCGGTGGAAGACCAACGGTTCCTACGTCAATACTTCCGCTGGAAACCCCTTCTTTTATTGTATTACCGTCTTTTTCGACTTGACAGTCCACTTCCACTTCTTTATCATAATAATTGGAAATCATATTTTTCTCTGCCATAATCATAACCGGTGCATAAGCGATACTTTTCTGGTATCTTATAACAAGTTTGTTGCTATCCTCCGCTTTTTTGTCACTGCCTCCACAGGCTGTCATAGCCGCTGCCATAGCAACTACCAATGTAACTGCCATGATTTTTTTTAACATTTTCATAGTCTCATTTCCTTTCTCTTTTATTTAGATTGCCTAAATAATGAATAATCTTATACAATCTAACAACAAATTTCGATATAAAATTGATATTTTGATACAAAAAAACGTATATAGATTCGAAGCATTATTACAAAAATATCTTTTTTACATCAAAAATTGTCATTACCATAATAACTAATTATTATAAATTTTACAAGGAGAATTTTTATTATGAAACATTTACAAAAATTTTTTTTACTAGCTTTGTTTGTTGTCATTGGGATAAATGTTTTCAACACAAAGGCTCACGCAGCAGAAACAACAGAACAGATACCTATTAAAATTTTATTCATCGGCAACAGTCAGACCTATTATAATGACATGCCTTCCATGTTAGAAGGACTTGCCAAGGCAGACAATATTAACTGTCAGGTAAAATCCATTACCGGTTCCAGTTATAAACTTTCTCAATTTGCCACAACCGGCAATGCTTATAATACCAAAATATTAAATGCTTTAGCTGCTGACAATTACGATTATGTAGTATTACAGGAACATCGTGTAAATATTATGAAAGATTTGGAATCAACTCAAAACGCCATTTCCCAGTTAAAAGAAAAAATTGATCAGTCCGGCGCCAAGACAATTCTTTATGCGACTCAGGGCGATCATCTCGGACGGGATTTCACAATTAACGGAACCTCCATCTATTACGATAATAACACACTTCAATATTATATGAACAAAAACTATTATTCACTGAGTGGCGTTTTTGACTGTGACATTGCACCTGTGGGACTGAATTATACCCGTTGTATGAACGAATATCCTGAAATCACTCTATATAATGAAGACATGATTCATCCGTCTTTAGAAGGAAGTTACCTGGCTGCCTGCACTTTATATCAGGTCATTTTGGGACAGAGTGCCTACAACAACCAATACCTGCCCGGCAGCGAATATGACACCGAAAATTTATTGAAATCAATGGATACTGAAAATGCCGTAAAATTACAGAATATTGCGGATGCGATTTTAACATTAACAAAAAAATCCATTACCTTAAAAAAAGGAACCACCAGTTCCATTGGTTCCACTTTAAAATATTCCCAAGAAAATTCTGTGATGGAAAACTATAACAATACCATAAATTACGCAAGTACCAATGACGAAATTATCGGCGTCAATTCAAAGACAGGTATGATTACCGGTATCGATACAGGCTCAACTATGGTCATGGCACATACAGACAGCGGTCTGATGGCATTTTGTAATGTGGAAGTAATACAGCCTTCTACTTCATTAACTATCACTGAGGGCTTATTGAAATTACATAGAAAAGACACTCAAACTTACACGACAACCATCGCTCCGGCTGATACGACCGATATCATTACCTGGACAAGCAGCAATCCTTCCGTCGTCTCTATAGACCAGAACGGAACCATTACAGCAAAGAAAGTTGGCACTTCTACCATTACTGCAACTACAGACAGCGGAATCAAATTAACCAGAAATGTATGTGTATTACTGATTACACCAACCAATGTAAAAGCCGTAAAAGCTTCCGGTAAAACCAAAGGTCCTAAATATGGAAATGTAAAAATCAAATGGAAGAAAAATTCAAATGCTGAGAAATATTATATTTATCGCAGGAAAAAAGGAACCAAGACATACAAAAAAATTGCGACAAGAAAAGGCAAATACAAATACTACATTGATAAAAACAGAAAGAAAGGCGTAACTTATTATTACAAAGTCCGTTCCGTTTATTCCAATTCAAAATGTAATAGTTTGAAATCAAAATTTACAAAGATCACATTAAAGAAGAAATAAACCAGTCAGTTAATTAAGACAGAGGGGTATAAAAATTTAGGAAAGGAGATGCGTACCGGCAATTAAAAACCGCCGGTACGCATCTCCTTTTTTACATTCCATAGCTACGAAATATACGATAAATGTTCTGAGATAGCCATTCATATTTCTTTATCTAATGACATCCTCTGCATTTGCTGCATTCGCCGCCACATTGAATTGATTTTCCGTTCTTTTTGTCTCTAATCATGCTTCTGACTACAATGCAGACAATCACAACTAAAACTGCTAAAACGATAAAAGTTCCTACTGCTCCCTGCATAAAATCTACCTCCTTGAAAATAAATATGGAAGCCGGCAGAAAGAAAATGTCCAGTTTATTTCCTGCCGGCTTATAAAATTCAAATGACTTACATTCCTATTTATATTTTAATTCGATATTGCTTTGTTAGGTCTGAATAACAGATAAATAAATCCAAGTACCAGCAATAATGCAACAACTGTCCATACCCCAAATACGCCTCCTGTAATCAATATGCCAATCTGGTATATTACAAGACCGACTACATATGCCAGTATACATTGATATCCAATGGCAAACCAGAACCATTTTGCATTATTCATTTCCCTTTTGATGGCACCCATAGCTGCGAAACATGGGGCACATAACAAATTGAATACCAAGAAGGAATATGCCGCTACAGCAGACAGGCTGCCGGCAAGGCTTCCCCATACTTCCGCACCGTCTTCTGCAATTTCCGAACCGAAGCCAAACAACATACCAAAGGTACTTACCACATTTTCTTTGGCAATCAGTCCTGTTACTGTGGCAACTGCCATCTTCCAGTCTCCCCAGCCTAACGGTTTAAATATCGGTGCAATAATTCCACCTATTTTTGCCAAAATACTGTTTTCCATCTGCGTTTCCATGTCCAACATACCGAAACTTCCATCTGTCCAGCCAAAATTCATTAAGAACCAAAGTACAATGGTTGAAAGTAATATAATTGTACCAGCCTTTTTGATAAAAGACCATCCTCTTTCCCACATACTTCTCAAGACACTTCCAACGGTCGGCAAATGATATGCCGGAAGTTCCATGACAAACGGTGCCGGATCTCCGGCAAACATCTTTGTTTTCTTTAATATGATACCAGATACAATGATTGCTGCAATTCCTACAAAGTACGCACTAGGTGAAACCCACCATGCTCCGTCAAACAGCGCTCCTGCAATCAGGGCGATAATCGGAAGTTTTGCTCCACACGGAACAAAGGTAGTCGTCATAATTGTCATTTTCCTGTCTCTGTCATTTTCAATAGTTCGTGATGCCATAATACCCGGAACGCCGCAGCCACTTCCAATTAACATCGGAATAAAGGACTTGCCGGAAAGACCGAACTTTCTAAAAATCCTATCCATAATAAATGCCACTCTCGCCATGTATCCGCAGGACTCCAAAAAAGCGAGGAATAAAAACAGAACGAACATCTGTGGCACAAATCCAAGAACAGCACCAACACCTGCCACAATACCATCAAGAATCAGGCTTTGCAGCCATCCCGCACAATGCAACGCCACCAGAATTTTCTCAATGGCCGGAGGTATAATTTCTCCAAACAAAACATCATTGGTCCAATCCGTTACAATCGTACCAACCGTGGTTACCGAAACATAATAAACGATAAACATGACAGCCGCAAATATCGGCAAAGCCAGCCATCTGTTGGTAACAAATCTGTCAATTTTATCTGAAGTAGTCAGTTTTTCCGAAGTTTTCTTTGTATAACATTCCTTAATAATGGAAGAAATATATACATACCGCTCATTTGTGATAATGCTCTCCGTATCGTCATCAAATTCCTTTTCCAACGATTCAATCTGTTGTCCCACATCTGGGACAACTTTCATGTTTTCTGTAATTTTTTTGTCTTTTTCCAATAACTTAATGGCAAAAAAACGTTTCTGTTTTTCAGGAATACCGGAATCCAGTTTCTCTTCCGTTTCCGCAATAATCTCTTCCACCTTTTCGGAGAACTGATGGACATGCGGAGTCGCTTTTTGACTTTCGGCAAGTTTTACTGCTTCCTTTGCCAGTTCCTTAATCCCTGTTCCTTTTAGTGCTGAAATCTCAATTACTTTACACCCTAACTTCTCACCTAGTTTTTCAATATGTATTTTGTCACCGTTTTTTTCAACAATATCCATCATATTGACGGCCATAATTACCGGAATGCCCAATTCCATCACCTGTGTTGACAGGTATAAATTTCTCTCGATGTTTGTACCGTCCACAATATTTATAATGGCATCCGGTGTTTCATTGATTAAATAATTTCTCGCTACCACCTCTTCCAATGTATAAGGCGACAGTGAATAAATACCGGGTAAATCAATCAGTTTTACGTCTTTATGACCTTTCAATTTACCTTCCTTTTTTTCTACAGTTACGCCCGGCCAGTTACCTACAAACTGATTTGCCCCTGTGAGCGCATTAAACAATGTGGTTTTTCCGCTGTTTGGGTTGCCGGCTAATGCAATTTTAACTCCCATTTTACTTTCCTTTCTTTTTTTATTACTATTTTAAATTCATTTGCCCATCATATGTTAGTCATAACTAACCGTTAGGTAAAAAAATTATTGTACTTCTATCATTTCTGCATCAGCTTTTCTCAAAGACAGTTCATAACCTCGCACGGTCACTTCTACCGGATCTCCAAGAGGCGCTACTTTTCTCACGAAAACTTCTACCCCCTTTGTAATCCCCATGTCCATAATTCGTCTTTTCACCGGACCTTCTCCGTTAATTTTTTTCACATGGACTGTCGTTCCAATTTTCACTTCTCTTAGTGTCATCTGAAATTCTCCCTTCCTTCATTAAACCATAATCTTATTTGCCATATCTTTTCCAATGGCTACTCTGGAATCTTTCACATTTACAATCACATTGCCGCCAATTGCGGACACGACAGTTACGGTACCACCGATAACAAAACCAAGATTTTCAAGAAACTTCTTTGTATCTTCCTTACCGCCGACACGTTTGATTGTATTTTTTTCTCCTACATTGACCATCGTTAAAGGCATCATATCTTCCTTCTTTCTTTTATGATTTCTGTTAGTTAGTATAAACTAACTTTTATTAGATGTCAATAATCGGTTTGAGTTTTCTCTAATTTTTGTTAGTTTTGTATAATATAAGTTGTTCTTCCGTTTTTTTCCTGACACAACTGCATAAATTGAATTCTTGTTCTTTTTCTGATATACTGGATTTACGAATCATGTAAGAAGGGAGTCTGCCTATGAAAAATAATGAATCCGCAGAAATGTATTTAGAGACTATTCTTGTTTTAAGTAAACAGCTTCCGGTGGTCCGTTCCGTAGATGTTGCTACCGAACTGGGATTTAAAAAATCCAGTGTCAGTATTGCCATGAAACATCTTCGGGAAAAGAAACAGATAACTGTTACGGATGCAGGTTATATCTATTTGACAAAAGAGGGTAAAGAAATTGCCGAGATGATTTATGAACGGCATCAGCTGCTTACGGAATTTTTTATGAAGTTAGGAGTTTCTGAAAAAACTGCCACGGAAGATGCCTGTCGGATAGAACATGTTATCAGTTCTGAAAGCATTGATGCAATCAAAAAGCATATAAAAACCTTATAAAAGTGTACTGCACGAAATCAATCGCGCAGTACACTTTTTTATTTTGCCGGTGTTATTGTGATGTCATCCACACTCAAATTTGTTTTTCTCTTAATCACATCTTCTATCTGTGCTCTCTTGTCATCACTGACTTCCGATCCGGAAAGCACCACATCTGCCTGTTCATCATTAATAGTAACAATAATATCACTAAACCCCTTTGCTTTCAGCAAGGTTTCTATGTTGTTTTCGATTTCAGTGTTTTCTGTCAGTTTTACCATGGATTTTACTGCACTTTTCTTTTCTTTTGCACTGACATCATTATTATTGATTACCTCCAGAAGCGTCTCCTTATTTTTAGAACGCGTCTGTTCTCTATTCAGTTTTGCCTGTACCATATAGGAATTAAGGCTTGTTCCGTTGGTAAGAACAGCTTCGCCCGGTTCCGCCGTTTCCTCTTCGTCATCCAGACTTTCTATATCTTCATCACTGGTGAGTAAATCATCTTCACTGTATACCGATTCATATGTATTATTATCAACCTGTTTTACCTCCTTGCTTTTATCCAAGTTGTTGGCATAATTCAAATATCCTGCCACAGCAATTAATACTGCCAGAAATGTTACAACAAACTGATTTTTTCTAAATAACTTCTTCATTCTTTCCTCCTACTTATTCTTTATTACAGATATTTTATGTACCGGAATGTCAAACAATGCAGCAATCATATTAATAATTTCTGCACTTTTATCTGATTCCTGCAATCCTGAAGCTGTGATTGCCACGCCTTCTATCTTTGGGTAAATTTCTTTAATCACATAAGGACTGTCTCCGCCGTTCTGATTAAATATTACCGTTGTCTTTTTCACCGTTTTGTCACCATTTTCATTGATACTGCTGTCGCTGTCCTCCTGCAATACTTTTTCACTTCCGGATTGAAACGTAACCATCACCTGAACATTTGAAATTCCGTCTATACTCTCTATCATTTTTACTATTTCGTCTTTTATCATATCTTCGTATATTTCTGACTGCTGATTACCTCCTGATGTGGGCTCCTCGCTTTCATCATGTCCTACACTTTCAAAATATGAAGAACCAATCAATAATATTCCTGCAAACGCCAAAAGTATCAGTTTTTCTTTTCCTATTTTCCTGAAACTACTGATTTTCTTCCACACCTGTTGACTGCTCATTCATCTCACTCATCCTTTCATAAACTTTTGTCTGAATTTCATTGAGGCTGTCGCTCATATCAGAATCCACGGTTATTTCACTGTAATAAAATTTATCAATGATATCGGAAATATCAATACGCTTTTTCCCCAAATTCACAATAGGATTTATCGCCAGAAGAATCAAAAGAAGCCCCGCAAATAATTTAATATATTTTAAATATTGTCTATCGGGAAAAATATTTAAAATCAGGGTGATAACCAATGTAAATACACAAATATTTTTTATGTACTGATATAAAAATTCCATTTAACTCCTTCCTGTCATCATACAGACGATGGCTAAGCTGATTACAAACAGCATTCCTCCGCTGATAATGACCCTTGCCAGCATTTTCATTCCCACAGCCAGACAACTGAAACTATCGGTGATACGCTGATCGGAAATAGGCTGAACCAATGCAGCAGCAATCTGTATGGAAAAGGAATAAATCTGAACCTTAAAAAAAGGAATCAGACACAAAACCAAAATCACGATAATTGCAAAACCGCCAATGGTATTTTTCAGAAGGTTAAATGACCCTAACATAATACTGGTCATTGCATCTGTTCCCTCTCCGATAACCGGCAGCGTACCGACGAATTTTCTGATTGTAGTGTTTTTTGCACTGTCCACGGAAGGCAGAACCAGCGCCTGTATCACGTTCAGACTGGTAACAATTCCCACAAATAATTTTGTCAGAAAATTTACCAGATTTTTTATCACATTGGCTGTCTTCGATAAAAAATCCTCTCTTGATACATTGTTCACAATGCTGACTGCCACATAGACTTTAATAAGAGGTAGGATAATATGTAAAAAAACAAATTCCGAAACTGTAATAATTACCAGAGTCAACTGGTAAAATCCTGCCGCCGTCACCTGTCCGATAATTGCCACCGACAAAAAATAAGTGGGGACAATTCCGTACATAAACCGAGTAAGCATACTGATGAAATCCGCAGTAATCACGCAGAAACTTTCAAACAGAGAAATCATCAGTGTAATCGCCACCAGATAGCAGATATAAAATGCGGTTTCCGAGACATTGTCCTTAGAAAACACACGGGCAAAATTAGTGAAAAATGCGGACAAAACCACCACCAATACTAAATTTCCCAGAATTTTATAAATAAAGCTCACATCCCCTACCGTTTTCTGATACACCATATCTGCACAGGATTTAAATACACTGTAAAAATCTCCCGTAATAATTTTGTTAATGATGTTTTTAATGTTCAGTTCTTCATACCCTGCATCATTCAATACTTGTCCCGCTTCGGCAAAATCAAAATCATCGATGGATATAATCTCATCCGTTTCCTCTCCATAAACACTGATACATGGACAAAGAAATAGAAATAATGCAATAATCAATATGATTTTTCTCATTTTATGATAACAGCCCTCCTACTTTGGAAATCAGTTCCGCAAATACCGGCAGGCTGATTACCAGAACGGATATTTTTCCAAATATCTGAACCTGACTGGCTACGGAAGAATATCCGCAGTCTTTTGAAATGTCCGACGCAATCTCGGAAATAAAAGTGATTCCTGTTATTTTTAGCAGAATTTTTATATATTCCCTACTAACGGATGTTAAATCAGCCAACTTGTCCACCAATGAAAAAATATCGCTCAATTTAGACAAAATTACCACAAAAATAAAAATACATCCTGCTACCGAAATAAAAATACTGTATTCCGGTTTTACTGTTTTAAACTGTATTGCCAGCAGTACCACGGCAATACTTACAATTCCCACAGAAATCATATACACTCCTACAGTTCAAACAATTTCTGAATTGTCTGAAACAAATCATATATATAAGGGACAATCCACATCAACACTAATATCAGTCCTGCCAGACTGGTAAGAAATGCCTGTTCTTCCCTTCCACTATGTTTTAATATCTGCCCTACTACGGACACAATAATTCCTACCGCAGCTATCTTAAATATTAAATTAATTTCCATTCATATATACCTTCCACTTTTACATGAGCATTATGGAAATAAACATTCCTGATAACACTCCCAGCACTTTATACAGTTTGCATTTTTCTTTTTTTTCGTTTTTCAATGCTCCGATAAGCGTATCTATTTCCGCAATGCATTCATCAATATTTTTCATCTGTGTTTCCCGGTCCGTAATACCTAAGTTCCTTCCAAAATCTTCGATAATTTTTATTTCCTCTTTTTTTAATTGAGAAGATTTTGCAAAAGAGTCTGTGATTCCACGCTTCCATGCTTCCCAAAGAGAACTCTGTTTATATTTGTACTCTTTGATTACTCTTCTGATAAAACTCATTACATGACAATTACTTACCCCAATATTTTCCAACGCTTCACAAATACTAGAATTATTATGTTTAATTTCTCCCCGCAATAAAATCAATGCTTTCTTTACTGCTTCCAAACAGTTTACCCGTTCCACATAGTCATCTCCCAGAGAATATCCCATAAGGGCTCCTGCGAAAACCACTATGGAACATCCTGCGATTTTTAACAGCATATGTATTCACCTATTCCTTTTATGATTATTTTTATGCCAAACATGGAAAACATCCTGTCCCCCAGTTTTTCTCTTGCATCCTGTGTATCTTTCCCGTGCAGCGTTGCCATGATTTTCACACCACTGATACTTGCATATTCCAGCGCCTTTTTATCTTCCTCCCCACCGATTTCATCCACTGCTATCATCGTAGGTGCCATCGCCCGGATTGCCATCAATATCCCCTCTCCTTTCGGGCAGTTACTGATAACATCTGTCCGCATTCCCAAATCTATGGTCGGAACTCCTCTGTGGCATCCTCCGATTTCATTTCGCTCATCAATGACACAAATGCTTGTCCCCCGGTTCTGATTACTGATGTTTTTTATCATATCTCTTAATAAAGTAGTTTTTCCCATTGCCGGAGGCGATATAATTAATATATTTTCCAGATTTTTGTGTCCTAATTTCTCCATAATGGGATTGCTGCAGCCATCAATGAAATGCCTTACCCTGAAATTTAAAAATCTGATATTTTTCACAATTGCTGATTTATCACTCTGTAATGTCATATAACCACCTACTCCTATCCGATGACCTCCCGGTACAGTAATATACCCCTCAGCCAGATTTTTTTCATAGGCGTAAGCTGAATATTCAGTCACTCTGTTAAAACTGTCTTTAATATCCTGATCACACACAATGCATGTCATAATTACCTGCTCTCCAAATGAAGTGTTCAAGACAATCGGTTCATTGACACGCAGCCGTATCTCATAAATCTCTTTTTCTTTAAAACCTAATATGGCTTGTCTGATTTTCTCGTTAAAATAATCAAAGATACTTTTCATACTCCACCTCTCTTTATGAAAATATATGTGCACAAAAAAATATTATTCTATTTACTTTTTAATTTAACTACTGTAATATTAAATTATGTAAATCAAATAAAAATAGAAAGAGGTTCTTATGAAAAAACAAAAGCAGTTGTTTGTCTTTCTTCTTATACTGATTTCTCTAATCAGCGGCAGTTTGATTGTCTTACCCCGCAATCACCGTCTTAATGCAAGTGAAGCACAAGTTCTAACTTCCATTCAGAAGACAGATGCAAACGACTTACAATACAATCCAATCAGCAAAATTACTTTAACACAAAAATCCATCAGTATTACAAAAGGGAAAAAAAGTGCTGTAAAAGCCAAGGTAACCTACGGAAAAAATACAGATTTGGATAATGAACCATACGAATGGAAAAGTAAAAATCCAAACATTGCTTCCATCAATAGCAAAGGAATTATTACTGCAAAGAAAGCCGGAAAAACCTATGTCATCTGTTCCTCAAAATCCGGAAGCATAAAGGTCAGATGCAAGATAACTGTCCGTGAGCCTTATAATAAAGTGACATCCATTCAATTGAAAGTATCACATATTCAATTGGGGAAGAATGATATACGTACTATCGAACCTGTCATAAAATATGGCAAACAGAGAAAATACGCCAATGAACCGGTTTCTTGGAGCAGTACTGATAATAAAATTGCCACAGTAAAAAACGGTAAAATAAAAGGAAAGAAAAACGGTACTACATATATCAAAGTTAAATCCAAATACACCAACAAGGTTGCCAGATGCAAGGTAACGGTAAAAAAGACAAAGTATATTGCCTTTACCTTTGACGACGGTCCCGGAGGATATACGGACAAACTTGTAAATGCCTTGGACAAATACCACAGCAAAGCCACATTTTTTGTCTTGGGCAACAGAGTAAATGCCTACAAAAAGCAGTTGAAACATGCCTTTGATCTGGGAATGGAAATCGGAAGCCATACATGGGCTCACAAAAATTTAATATTACTCCCAAAATCTGGTGTGAAAAGTGAAATTTTAAAAGCCCGCAATACCATTAGAAATGTGATTGGTGAAAATCCTACCGTATTAAGACCGCCTTATGGAAATTCCAATCAGACAGTATCCAAGTATGCAGGAGTTCCGATGATTTACTGGTCTGTGGACACGGAGGACTGGAAACATAAAAATGTGAAATACATTTCTCAATACATAATAAAGCATGCACGGGACGGAGAAATCATTTTATTACATGATATTCATCAAACTTCCGTAAATGGTTTTATCAAAGCACTTCCTAAATTGAGAAAACAGGGATTCGAACTGGTAACAGTCAGTGAACTTTATGCAATTAAAGGAAAGAAATTAAAGAAAGGTGTCATGTATTACAGTCCGAATAAAGACAGATGATAAAGCGTTTGCCTGTGAAGAAATTTAAATTCAGAAGAATTCCTATATAATAAAAATAAGTTGTAAAAGATGTGATTTCATTTTTTACAACTTATTTTTTATTGCCTTTGTTTATAATACTTTCGATAAAAATTCTTTTAATCTGGCATCTTGTGGATTTTCAAATAACTCCTTAGGGTTATTGTCTTCCAAAATGGCTCCGTCAGCCATAAACACCACTCTGTTGGCCACTTCTCTGGCAAACCCCATTTCATGGGTAACGATAACCATAGTCATTCCCTCTTTTGCCAAATCGCCAATCAAATCCAAAACTTCTCCAACCATTTCAGGATCCAACGCTGATGTCGGTTCATCAAACAGCATCACATCCGGATTCATTGCCAATGCCCGTACAATGGCGATTCTTTGTTTCTGTCCTCCGGACAACATATTGGGATACTCGTCTCTCTTGTCCGCCAGCCCAATACGCTCCAACAGTTTCATGGCTTCTTCCTCTGCCTCTTCCTTTGTTTTCAATTTCAAATGCACCGGTGCCATCGTAATATTCTGTATGACTGTTTTATGGGGAAACAGATTAAAATGCTGAAATACCATACCCATCTTTCTTCTGTGAAGATCAATATCTACTTTTTTATCTGCCAGATTGACTCCCTCAAAATAGATGGAACCATAAGTAACCGGCTCCAGCATGTTCAGACTTCTAAGAAGGGTGGATTTACCAGAACCGGAAGGTCCGATAATGGCAACCACCTCTCCTTTTTTAATATCAATACTGCAATGATGAAGTGCTTTTACTTTACCGTGATTATACTCTTTTCCCACATCTACTACTGAAATCATATTATCGTTTGTCGCCACGTCTCATTCTCCTTTCTATTGCTTCAATTGCCTTGCTTGCAGGGTAATTGATACAGAAATAAACAAGTGCAGCCACAACATATGGTCCGATGGTAATATATGTGGTTGCCGCCACGGTCTTTGCCGCCCACATCAACTCCATCATACCAAGCATGGAACATATGGATGACTCTTTGACCATGGTTATCACTTCATTTGCCAAAGCAGGCAGCACATTCTTTACAGCCTGTGGTAATACAACCTTAAACATGGCTGCCGCCGATGACAGACCAAGACTCCTTGCCGCCTCTGTCTGTCCTGCATCTACTGCTAAAATTCCGGCTCTGAAAATCTCTGCCACATAAGCAGAACTGTTCAGCGCCAACGCCAGAACCCCCGGAATAAACATGGACATATTTACAAATCCGAATATTTGTGTGCTGGGAAGTTTGATATATGTAAAAATTCCAAAATATATCAATGATAACTGTACCAGCAATGGTGTGGAGCGAAAAATGTCAATATATAATCCTGACAAGAATTTTATTATTTTAATCTTGCTCAATCTCAGCACTGCCAAAAGCATCGCCGGTATAATCGCTAATAAAACTGCACAGACCGACAGCAATAAAGTATATACGATGCCCTGCAGAAACATTGTGTAATATTCCGGCAGAAACGTAAAGTTAAAAAAACTGGTTGGCGACATGATAAATCTCCTTTAATTTCTTTGGTAACCTATTCTACGGCCTCGTCTGCTTTTGCATCAGCCTCATCAATCCATTGGTCAACTAATTTCTTTTCTTTTGCATTTTGAATGGTTTTGTTGATATCTTCAAGAATTCCTTTTGGATCTCCTTTCTGTACTGCCACATAATATGGAGCTTCCTCTCCCAGGGCAATATCAGCGATAACCATATCCTCATTTTCCTGTGCGTACTGCTGTGCAACGGCTCCGTCTAGAATAACCGCATCACATTTATCGTATGCTAAATTATTTACAATATCTGTCACACTTGTAAGCGCCAGTAACTTTGATTTCTTAAACTCTTCATTTACAATATCTGCTTTTGTGGTACCTGACTGTGCCGCAATGGTTTTTCCTTCTAAAGATTTTGCGGATGTGTATGTATCTTTCTTGTCTGCTTTAATCAGTATCATTGGCGGCAGATCCGTATAATATGCTTCTGAGAAATCAACTACCTTTTCTCTTTTTCCGTCTTTCTCCACACCGGAAATTACCATGTCAACTTCGCCCTTCTGAAGTGCTGCAATTAAACTGTCAAAATTCATGTTAGAAATTTCAAGTTCTGCATTCATATCTTCTGCAATCTGCTTTGCAAGGGAAATATCAATTCCCGCATACTGCTGTTTTTTGTTTTCATCTAATACGATAAATTCAAAAGGAGGATAATCCGCAGAAGTTCCGAGAACAATCTTCTCTGCTTTCTTTTCTTCCTTCTTTGCGTCTTCATTGCCGCCACAGGCAACAAGACCGCACATCATAGCTACAACCAGTGTAACTGCCATTAATTTTCCAATCATTTTTTTCATAATCTTTTACCTTTGTCTTTTTGACTTCCTTTCTTTTATAATCATATGCTTTCACACATATTTTAAAAATCATCTGAATGAACGTTTTGGTAACGCTTACAGATATGCATTATTATACATGAAAAAAATGCTTATTTCAATTAAATAAGCATTTTTTGAATAATTATTCATTAACTGTTCCATTCTTTACAGTCTTCATCCAACAGTCTTAAATAATGATTTGCCTCTCTTAGAACATGATCTGCCAATAACGGTAGTATCAGACCTTGGATTTTGCATTCTAAAATTCCTTTTGTTCCGGCAGTTTTAAATTCCTGATACTGTTCTGTCAGCCTTCTGGAATCTCCCGTCAAATCATGCATTGCCTGACAGTCTCTTCTTTTTGCCTCTTCCAACAGTCCACAATAATCAAGGGCAAAATCATCGGCTGTACAAATCAGTTCCTTTTCATCAGGGTCAAGCAGCCCTCTGATAAACATCGCATGTTCCATCATAATTTGATTCCAAAATTGTTCCGTCTGCAGCATATTGTGGTTTGATACACATCCTCTGTTTTCCAATTCGGAAATAATGGAACGGTACATTTTTGCCTCTCTTAAAATGTGTTCAATCAGCAGAGGATAATTAAAAGTAAACAACTGACAGTTACGAACCTCTCTTAAAATTTTCTCCTTAAATTCAATCAAACCGTTTACCAGCCTTAAAGCTCTCCGGTTCAACATTCTTACAGACTGCATCTGTCCTCTGTCACATCCGTTGTTTTCTCCACATTTTAATTTTTTCTCCTTTTCAGTTATGTTACTGTCGATGGGAATCCCTGTCAGAAAACTTGTCTGTTTCTCTGCACCCAAAGTGAAATCGGTAACAATTTCCTGTGATTGAAGGACCCAATGTCCCACAATTCCATCTGCCATATCCACAACAGTTTTTAAAAATTCCTCAAACTCCTGCATAAACCATTCTGCCTGTTTGATATAATTGAAATTTTTCGAAGGAAAGCCTGCTAACAGAAAAAAAGAATGTTCTTTCATAATCCTTCCAAAAAATAAATGGTTTTCCAGTGATAACCGTACATAATTATTTCTCATTTTTCATACCCCGATATTTGCTCTCTCTGAATATTGTATGCACAAATTATTTTTCTGTTAGTTTTTTATTCAATTACACCACCTTCTACCACCAAACTGTCAACATCCACTTCCGTACCATATACAGGCTGTAATGTTTTTTCATACGCCTTATGGAAAAACTGTTCTTCGGCAAGATTTTTAATTTCATCGTTAATCCACTGCAGTAATTGGGTATTTCCCTTGGTAACAGCCGGTGCAATGGTATCAATATTTCCTAAAGACTGAATTCCCACCGTAAATCCTTTATTTTGAAGCGCCCATGCAAGAACCTCTGTATTATCTGTGGAGAAAGCATCTCCACGGCCATCCTGCAATGCATTGTATGCTTCCGTATACTGGTCAAATTTTAATAATTTTACGTCCGGGTAATTTTCTGAAAAATAAGTTTCTGCCGTAGTTCCTTTTGTGACAATTAAGGTTTTTCCTTTTAAATCCTCTATCGAATCTATGATTGCTTCATCCGGCGAAACCACTCCCAATGCCACTTTCATATAGGGAAGTGCAAAATCTACTTTCTCCGCCCTGTCCGCTGTTACCGTAAAATTGGCAAGCACAATGTCTACTTTGCCGGATTTCAGATATTCCACTCTGTTCGCCGCATCTGTAGCAACATACTCTACATCTACACCTAAATCTTTTCCTATACGCTCCGCAAAATAAATATCATATCCCTGATATTTTCCGTGTTCATCCACATAGCCAAAAGGATTTTTGTCACTGAACACACCGATTTTTACTTTTCCGCTTTTTTGAATCTCCTCTACTGTCCGATAAAGTCTTTTATGTTTTGTCTCTTTCTTAATCTTGTCACATCCGGTAAGCACTCCCATAAAGCAGACCGTAAGAACTATCACACAACATAATCTATAAAATATTTTCATCCATTTCCTCCATTTTTCTTTTTATTTTTGCGTCAAACTGAAATGTATTTAAAAATTTTTCTGCTCTTTCGCTTTTGGGACATGTAAAAAATTTTTCCGGTGTATTTTCTTCCACAATTTCCCCTTGATCCAAAAAAACAATTCTGTCTGCAACTGCTCTGGCAAACTGCATTTCATGGGTAACAATCATCATGGTAGAACCTTTTTCTGCCAGTTCCAGCATAACATCCAACACTTCTCTTACCATTTCCGGGTCCAGTGCTGCGGTCACCTCATCAAACAACATAATTTCCGGATGCATCATCAGCATTCTGATGATTGCCACCCTCTGCTTTTGACCGCCGGAAAGTTGCCTTGGATAAACATCCTTTTTTTCTGCCAGTCCCACTCTTTTTAACATCTGCATGGCTTCCTGTTTCACTTCTTTTATGTTCCTTTTCTGGACTTTCAAAGGTCCTAACATAATATTGTCAATGACTTTCTTATGGGGAAACAAATCATAACTTTGAAAAACCATTCCTATTTTCTGTCTGACTTCTCTCCAATTTGTATTTTTACCTGTAATCACTTCCCGATTTAACAGAATCTCTCCTTTTTGAATCTCTTCTAATCCGTTGATACATCGTAAAAGTGTACTTTTACCACAACCGGAAGGTCCGATAATTACAATGACTTCTCCTTTATGTACCTTAAACGATACATTTTTCAATACCGGGCCGTTTCCGAAGTCTTTATATAAATTCCGTACCTCCAGAAGTTTCTCCTTTTTTTCCAACTGCTATCACCTCAATTTCCCCAAATTTTTTCCAGCCTTTTTGCCAACAGTGAAATCGGCCAGCATACAATAAAGTAAAGAAAGAAAACGGCTCCATATATCCATAACGCCGAATCCGGAACTGTATATCTGTTGGCCTCAATAATCTGTTGCGCTACTTTCAGAACTTCCACCACACCAATTAACACAATCAGGGATGTGGTTTTAATCATTCGTGTTGTCAGGTTAATTGCTAAAGGAATCAGTCGTCTTAATGTCTGGGGCACAACAATGTATCGGTAAATCTGCATTCCATCCAGTCCCAATGCTTTGCCGCTTTCATACTGATGTGGCGGAATAGAAATCAATGCGCTTCTTACCAGATCTCCCATTTCTGCCGTACCCCACAATGTAAAAACAATGACTGCTGAAGTTTCTCCTGTCAGATTGATTCCAGCCGATTTCGTCAGTCCAAAATAAACCAGAAACAATAATACCAGTTGTGGCATGATTCGTATAAATTCCAGATATATTTTTGTAACGACTTTGACGAAAGGATTTTTTACAGTCATAATCATTCCTAGAAAGATTCCCAAAATAATGGAGAGCACCACAGCCAAAAGCGATATGGAAACCGTGACCCACAAGCCTTCCAAAATTCTTTTTAAATTTTCTCCCATAAAGAGAACTTTAAGACCCGAACCCGGCATATCGAAGCCTCCTTTCCAACACCCACGCAATGACCGATATCGGAAGCAATAAAATAAGATATGCGACAACCAGCATGAATAATGCCTCATTTGTATCGTAATACAATCCTATCAGATCTTTTGCCACATACATCAAATCTGCCAGCGCCACAACACTGAAAACGGATGTTTCTTTTATCAGAAAAATAATATTTGCACACAACGCCGGAATCGAAACGGATAATGCCTGAGGAAAAATAATGCTACTCATAATCTGTCTACGGCTCAACCCGATACTTAATCCTGATTCCAACTGATTTTTTTCAACCGATTCCAAACCGCTCCGAAATGCTTCTGCCATATAACTGCCACCAAGAAAACTCAATCCAATCACTGCACAAGTTACCGACTCTAATTTAATTCCCGCTTTCGGAAGACCGAAATATAATAAAAATAACTGCACCAACAGGGGCGTGTTTCGGGAAAGTTCTATATAAACAGTCACAATTTTTCTAAATATAGGAATTTTATAATACAAAACCATGGAACAAACCAATCCGATCATCAGGGAGAGAACGATTCCTATCAACGCAATCCCTATCGTCAGTTTTGCCGCCTCCATATACATTGGCGTATATTCTTTTATAAATGCAACGTCCACACCCTCACTACCTTTCTGCAATCTTTCCTGTGCTCTTTCGAAATTATTCCTATATGAATATAAATATTCCTTTTACGCCCAATGTTTACAAGATTTAGCAAAATGATATTTTGTGCAGGCAGAATATTGTCTGTCGGATTTTTGCAAAAAAATAAATCAAAGACTCTTTCGAATCTTTGATTTATTTTATGTAATCGATTCATATTTTTTTGTATTCAGTCTTATAACTCATTTTCAACGTATAAGCAACTGCATATAATACACTGATTGCCTGCTGATATGCACCACCCTCCTCATTTGGGTTACCTTTCCCCCGAACAGCAATATAATTCATTTTGGGAACATTTACTATTTGTGGTTTATTTTTAGGCATATAAAACTCTTTATACTCTTTTTTGAAATCAAAAGCCATAATGGCGTCTCCTTTACAAGTTTCAATTTTATCATCCCATAAAAACTGATATTTATCTATGAATATACATTCTTGTCATATCAGGTTCACCGTCTCCTTGAACCATACACAAAAATTCCCAGCCATATCTTTCATAAAAACTTGTATGGTCTGTAATCAAATAGATTGGGGTTATTCCTTTGGACTTCATATCTTGAACCACTATATCAAGTAATTTTCCTGCAATTCCTTGGCAACGATATTCCTTTTCAATATATAATGCGCATACATTGGGCGTAAGGTCTTTTCTATCATGAAAATCATTTTCAATGACTCCCAGACCACCTATAATGCGCCCGCTATCTAAGCAAAGATACCAGCCATATTCTGTTTCATCATTAAGATAAGCTTCTATACATTCAAGATAAGCCTCTTGTGGCACTTCCCATTTGTCATGAAACCATACAGCAGCGGCTTCTTTTAATTCTGGCTTTTGCCTTAAAGTAATATAAGTATATTCATTCATGTTTATCCTCCAAACTCCAATTGTCGGGGCTTTATATCGCTAAACATTTCACTGCCTCTAAAAGCTCCAAACTGCAGATACTTATCTTCCATATAACACCTCTCCTTCTTTTTCTATATTTCTAAAATAAGGATACCATCCCTTTTTTTCTTCAAACTCTTTCTCCGGAAAGCATACAAAATTAACAATCGCTAAATATTTTTCTGCAAATTCCGTAGAATTACTAAAAATCAAAAGCTATTGTCCCATCTCTATCCATTTAAGCAAAGGTTGCAAATACGTTTTGTCAGTCCAATCGCAAGATTGACCGACGGCGCACATAAGTGCCTTTTCCCACGGCTCATATGTTGCAGGCTCTTTTTTTGCAACAACTTTCTGTAACATTTTACATAAAGTTCTATCCTTGAAAGACATTGCTTTTTCATCCCATGCGCCACGACCATAATAACATGGTATTCCATGCAAAGAACCTTTAAAATTATGCTCATACATCTGTTGAAAAGCATCTTCATCAAATGGCGACGCTCCTACACAAAAAACAGCAATTCTTTTTTTCTTCAACTCACTGATATGCTGCTTTAAAAAAGATAATCCTGATATTCCTGAAGCATAAATACCTCCAGCCAAAACAATCATATCATACTGACTTACTGTTTTCATATGAGCTTGTTTTGTTTCTATGTAATCGTAACCCGTTATTTCTGCAAGCCACTTCACATACTTTTTTGTTGCACCATATTTTGACTGATATAAAATTATTCCTTTCATCCATGCCTCCCTTCCCTATCCTAATACCGCTCCTAATATCCATCTGTAAAACCACTTTTATTTATGATATGGCTCATGGTTGATAATTCGATAACTTCGGTATATCTGCTCTAACAAAATCACTCTCATTAACTGATGCGGAAATGTCATTTTAGAAAAACTCAATTTAAAATCCGCCCTGTCTGATACAGAAGAATGAAGCCCTAAAGAACCTCCGATAATAAAAACAATATGACTGATTCCTGAAACTCCCAAAGTATTTATTTTTTGCGCCAACTCCATGGAATCAAACATTTTTCCCTGAATTTCAAGAGAAATAACATACGCATCCTCCGGTATCCGTTTCAAAATCCTGTCGGCTTCTTTCTGTTTAATCAGATTCATTTCCGTTTCTGTACTGCTTTCCGTTGTCTTTTCGTCTGCCACCTGAATGATTTCCAACTTACAATATCTGGACAATCTCTTCGTATATTCCTCTATCGCCTGAATATAAAATTTTTCTTTAATTTTTCCTACTGCTATAACTGTAATCTTCATAGGCTAAATTATAACACAGCCGGAATTATCAATAAATACTTTGATTCATTTTTTAAATCAGTTTTTTATTATCAATTCAATTTTTATTATTAATTCAATCTTTATCAAAAATCAGAAATGATTATGTAAACTGCTTTTTAATACATACTGAAAAGTTACATATATGTTCTGTACTTTTAATTAAGATATATATGTAATTATTTTGTTTCTCCCATGCGTTTGGAATTAAATTACATATGCATTCCGCATTTTTAAGAATTGACATGTAATTCTTCTTAATTTTTCATGCATTCCAAATTATTTTACATATATAATTTCTGATTTGATGAAAATTAATATGTAATTCACTCTCACCTGCCATATATCTTAATTAAATAGTTCAAAACGGAATCATTACTTTTTTATGTAGAATAAAATCTATTTTTATGCACAATAAAATCATTGTCTTGTTAAAGATGCTTTAATATTATATAATTAAATCAGTTATTCTTTTAATATAAGGAGCGTTTATGGAAAATAAGAAAGAAAAAATTATGAATGAACAGACAGATAACACGATAAATACGGAGCAGACGCCGGAAAGCCTCTACGAATATACGGACAATAAAGTGCCTTCGTTTGTACGGCTTTCTGATAAGTATAAAGATATTACTTCCTCCGCGCTGACCATGTTGATTGTGGGAATTGCCGGCATATTATTTATGATTCTGGTTTTAACGGACATTATTCCACTGCCACTGAATTCATCCACTGCATGGCTGTTTGATTCTGTTATGGGCGGCATTTTCATTATATTTGTCATTTCCGGCATTGTATCCTTTATGCATGCAAAACAGGTGAAAATTGATGCAGAAGAAGAGGATAAATTAATTGACGAACTTTTATCTTGGGCGGATGAAAATATCACCGGAGAAATGCTGGATGAGGGATTAGATACTTCTCAGCCGGAGGAACTTCTTTATTTCAGCCGGACAGATAAAATTAAAGATCAGTTAATGCATCAGTTTGAAAATGCTGACGAGGCACTCATTTATGAGTTTACCGAGCAGATATACCAGAATATATACGAAAAAGATGAAACAAATTAAGTCTTACACTTCATTCACAAGACTTTTTATGCAAAAACCGGTTTAGGAATTTCTAAACCGGTTTGTTTTGTTATAAAACTCATTCGTTTCAGTTCCCAAAAAATCATTTGCCAACTCTCTGTTTTATTTTTATCATCTTATGGATTCTAATCCGCCTTCATCCATCAGTTTTTCGTCATATAATATATCCACACAACTGCCTTCTGCAAATACCCTGCCTTCTTTCATGACCACCACATGCTCACAAACTTCTTTTGCAAATGCTAAATCATGGGTTGCAATCAGCATGGTATGAGGTAGTGTGTTCAATACATTGATGAGTGTTCTTCTTGCTTTTGGATCCAGAAATGCCGTAGGTTCGTCCAGAAGCATAACCGAAGGTTTCATTGCCAATACAGTAGCCATTGCCGCCATTCTTTTTTCTCCGCCGGACATTTTCAAGGCTGTTTTATCGCGCAGATTGGAAATTCCCAGAAGTTTTAACCGGTCTTCCACCCGATATCTGACCGATTCCTCATCTAAGCCCATATTTCTGGGACCAAAGGCAATGTCGTCATAAATATTTGCCATAAACAACTGGTCATCCGGATTTTGAAAGACCATTCCCACTCTCTGCCGGATGTCCGCCAGATTTTCTTTGTTTAACACCATTCCATCAACGAAAATACTTCCTTCGCCTTCCAACAGCCCTTCTATTGCCAGCATTAACGTTGATTTTCCTGCTCCATTGGCGCCTACCAGAGCCACTTTCTTTCCACTTTCGACTGATAGGGAAAAATTATCTACTGCCAGTTTTCCGTCAGGATATTTTACGGTTAAATTTTCTATTTTCAGCATATCTTTCATTGAATCTCCGCTTTCTGTGCTTTCTATACTTTCTACGCTTTCTGTACTTTCTGTGATTTCTGTGATTTCTGTGCTTTCCGTATTTTCTGTGCTCTTTGTATTCTTCATTACATCTTTTCCATAGGCTCTGCATTTCATTGCACAGTAAATTCTCTCTGCCCGATCCATACTTCTTAAAAACAAATGTCCTACAAAAGTTCCCATATGCTTAATGTGAGGATATTTATATTTCGGATTTCTCAATCGGTATGCCGTCATCATAACAGAAGCCTCTTCCACAAGGACAGTGATATAGCGATATATCATTTCCATTAAGTGAATCATAAATGTCGGAACATGCATCCTGCCCAACTGTTCTGTTAAATCTGAAAATTTGGTTGTGGACACCAAAAGGAGCACCGCCGAAACAGACAAAATGGTTCTTACATGAAGCACAAAAAACGCCAGAACACCTGTAGTAACCACCACTCCTGAAGCCAGAATCACCTCTTCCCTGTCAAAAATCAGGCTTCCTATTCCGGCAAAAAATACAAAGGGCAGAGTTACCAATGTTCTCTTAAAAATCATTTTGTACGGAATTTCTGCCAGTGCCATGACAATAATAGGATAAAACAGAAAAACTGCCAATCCAAACAGGTCATAACGGTTTTTCATTAACAGGCACACAATATACACAATGGTTACAATGATTTTTATCATGGGATGAATTTTGTGAATTATCGTATTTTTATTGCTTAACTGCTCCAGTGAATAAAGTTCATTCAGTTTGCTTCTCATATCAGCCATTCGATTTCTCCTTGGCAATTATGCTTCTTTTTTATTTCTTTTCTTTACAATCCGAATCAATCCACCTGCGCTAAGAGCCAGTACACATGTCACTCCCGCACCTATGATTCCGGAAAAAGAAGTTCCACTGCCCTCTTGGGATTTAAAATCATAGTCGGGCAACAATGAAATCTTTTCCTGCACAGCTCCCAACAGGCTATGTGTTTTACTCTGATTTTCGATTTCTGTCGTTTTCGCCGTCTTTTCTATCGACCATTCCAGTCCGTCAGGGTTGGAAGAAGCATATAGCGATAATAAACCTCCTGTAATCAAGGCTACAACACCTAAAACTGCAACCAACCTCTTTACGGAAACTGTTTTCTCTATTTTTTCTGCATTAACTGCACTTTTTATGATTTCCGGTCTCATCTGCCATACGAAAACTACCACTGCCGCCGTCACAATGCCTTCACCCAAGCCGATTGCCAGATGAATGGGCTGCATCAGCAATACAAAGGTTTGAAAGGGAAGCCTTGCAATCCCCGAACACAATGTCTCCAATACTACACAAAACGCACCCAACTGTAAGCCAATGACAGAGCCGGCTACGGATACCACAGTTAATTTCTTTTTATCCACACCTTTTTGCAATATCTTCCGAATCAGCGGAAATACAATGAGACATGGAATTACCCCCATATTAAAAATGTTGGCTCCCAGCGCAAGAAGTCCTCCGTCAGCAAATAAGAGACATTGAATCACCAATACGGAGGCAATGGTAAGTAATGCAGGAAACTCTCCAAGCAGAATTGCCAGTAAAATTCCTCCGCCAATATGTCCACTGGAACCTGTACCCGGTATGGTAAAGTTAATCATTTGCGCCGCAAAAACAAAGGCGCCGGACACCGCCATCATCGGAAGTTTCTTCTCCGATAAATCTGCCTCCTTAATTTTATAAATTCCATATCCTGTTGCTCCCACACTCACTGCCCACATTGTTGCACCTACTGCCGGCGACAACAGCGCGTCTGCCATATGCATATATTTATCCTCCTGCTATCAAAATTTAATCTTCTAACTCTTTTTGTATTTCTTCCCGCACATCCTCTAACGACTTATGATACTCTTTTGCAATTTGAACCAAATCTTCATACTCAATTTTTCTTTTTGTGATTCCATATCCTTTTGACTCTTTAACCCTGACCTGCCCCAAACTAGTTTGAACATTCCTGATTTTTCTTTCCAGACTGTAACGGTTACAGGTATACTCCCGGATTCCCAACGTTGAGGTGTGTTTTAGTATAAGTTGCAAAAACTTTTCTTTGTCCTCTTTTTTACACATGCAGGTTAATACAAATCCCGGTCGGTTTTTCTTCATAAATACGGATGTGGTATAAACATCCAAGGCTCCTTCTCTCATCAGGAGTTCCGCCGCATAACCGATATATTCCGGCGTCATGTCATCCAGATTACAGCACAGTTCCACAATATCATCTGTGGTATTCTCCATTTCACCTAACATGGCTCTCACACAATTTGCTGCCGGAAAATCCTTGTTTCCCATGCCATAACCGATTTTTTTCACTTTCATCACCGGCATTTTTTCAAAAGAATCCACGAAATGTTTTAAAAGGGCTGCCCCGGTAGGCGTACACAATTCCCCTTCAATTTCACCACTGTAAGTAGGTATCTCCCGAAGAATAAACGCTGTAGCCGGCGCCGGAACCGGAAGAATTCCATGGGCACAGTTTACCTGCCCCCAGCCTACGTTTACGGGACCTGCAATGATTTTGTCAGGATTTAGGTCGTGAATCAGCATACAGACGCCTACCACATCTGCCACTGCATCCATCGTTCCCACCTCATGAAAATGAATGTCTGGCACAGGCACTCCATGGGCATGACTCTCTGCCTCTGCAATCAATGTGTACACTGCCATTACATCCTGTTTCACTTGCTTTTCCAACGGCAAATGGGAAACAATATGTTCGATATGATGTAAACTGCTGTGTGAATGCTGGTGGGAATGATTATGTTCATGTTCATGATTATAATGATGGTCCTGTTCATGATTGTGATGATGACCATAGCTATGAAGGTGTGTGTCGCCACTCTGCTCCTCTGCTCCGTCAATCAGTACTCGCATATGAGTTCCCGTGATTCCGCACTTCACACTTTGTTCTTTTTCTAATTTCACTTTAGGAATCCCTAAGTGATTGAATTTTTCCACAAATTCATCAGGATTTTCATGTAATTCAATCAGCGCAGACATCAGCATGTCTCCTGCCGCTCCCATAGTGCATTCTAAAAATAAAGTTTTCATAGGACAGTTACCTCTCGTCTGTTTTCTCTTTCTTTATGATTCTTTCTCTGAAATATGGTTAATCATGCTCGCCATATACCCTGCGCCAAATCCATTGTCAATATTTACCACACTGACACCGCTGGCACAGGAATTCAGCATGGATAATAGCGCAGACAGTCCCTCAAAAGCCGCTCCATAACCCACACTGGTAGGTACGGCAATGACCGGGCAATCCACCAGACCTCCTATCACACTTGCCAGAGCCCCTTCCATTCCTGCAATGGCAATAACAACCTGTGCACTCATCAATTCTTCAGCATGGGATAACAGTCTGTGCAGTCCTGCAACACCCACATCATAAATTCTTACCACTTCATTACCTAATGCCTGCGCCGTTAGAGCTGCCTCCTCCGCCACCGGCATATCGCTGGTACCGCCTGTTGCCACAACCACTTTGCCCAAACCGTCCGGTTTCGGTATTTCACCGGCAATTCCTATTTTACTGCAGGAATCATATTGAAACTTCTGACCTGTGGCTGAAATTTTTGTGGAAACATATTCTGCCGCCTCTTTGCTCATGCGGGTAATCAGTACCGTTTTTTGCCCGTGTTCCATCAGCGACCGTGTGATTTTCTCTATCTGATCCGGTGTTTTTCCCGCACCGTAAATCACTTCTGCCACTCCCTGTCTGACAGTTCTGTGATAATCCGGTTTGGCAAATCCTAAATCTTCAAAAGGAGCTTTTTTTAATTCCAGCACAGCCTCATCCACACTGACTGTACCTTCTGCAACCTTCTTTAACAGTTCTTTAATTTCCATCGCCCTGCTCCTTTGCTATGGTCTCATTCATGCTGCCCATCCGGTATCCTTCCAGATCCAACGTTATATAATCAAAGCCGATTTCTTTCAAACTTTGATAAACTTCTTTTCGATGATTTAACACAAATTCTTGGATTTGTTCCGGTAACAGCTCAATTCTTGCAATATTTCCGTGAATCCGCACTCTTGACTGCTCATATCCGAAATGAATCAGTACCTGTTCTGCCTTCTCTGCCATTTCCAGTTTTGTTTTTGTAATTTCCTCGCCATACACAAATCTGGATGCCAGACATGCCTTACTTGGTTTATTCCACGTACTTATTCCATACATTTTGGACAACTGTCTGATTTCCGCTTTGGAAAGTCCCGCCATCTGTAACGGACTTAAAATTTCCAACTCCCGAACGGCTTTTAATCCCGGTCTGTAATCTCCCATATCATCCACATTAGAGCCTTCTGCTATGTATTTTATACCTCTGTCACCTGCTATCTGAATCATCCGGGTAAACAGGGCTTTCTTACATATATAACATCTGTCTGCAGGATTCTCCTTAAATCCTTCCACGCTGAAAGGGTCAAATTCACACAACAGGTGAGGGATTCCCTCTTTTTTACAGAATTCTCTGGTCCACGCCGTTTCCCTTTTTGAAAAAACATCAGATTTTAACGTAACTGCCAAAACATTATCTCCCAACACTTCATAAGCAATTTTCAGCAGAAAAGTAGAATCTACACCACCTGAAAAAGCAACTGCCACCTTTCCTAATGATTTCAGGTATTCTTTTAATTTTTCCAATTTTAAATTGATATCTTCCATGTATGTTTTCCCTGTTCTACTACAATATATTTATGGTTAATATCCCTTACAGCCAGTAAGGAATTATCCATCTTGTTGCTTAAGCTGTTAGAATGTAGGT
>CAJFUA010000077.1 GCA_904420085.1 uncultured Eubacterium sp.
AAAACGCTCCGCTATGGATGCGCACAAGCGCGAAGAGGAAGTTTGTTGCAAAAGCAACCGCGCTTGGCGCGAGAGTTCCGCGAGCGAAACTCTTTGTTCTATGATAGGAAAATTCTCTGGAAATTCCTATTATATAAAAATACTCCGCAGAATCGCAGAAGAACGGTTCTTATAAAGCATATAAAATAATTGCAAAAAAATGAAGTACGCTTCCGGCAACGATAAAAAGATGAAAAATGGAGTGCATCCATTTTTTCTTTTTACCAAGTCCGTAGAGAATAGAACCAATGGTGTATGCTACACCGCCGGTCACAAGAAATATCACACCGCCAAGAGTCATTACTTCATATGTCTGTCGGATAAAGAAGATGATTACCCATCCCATCGCAAGATAGCAGAACATGGAAAAAATACGATATTTTTTTAAGTCAATTGCAGTGAATGTACAGGCAAGAACTGCGCAGCCCCAAACAATTCCAAACAGACTCCAGGTAAGAACCGGGTATTTTGGCAGCATGGCAACCAAAAGAACCGGTGTGTAACTTCCGGCAATTAAAAAGTAAATGGTGCAGTGGTCTAAAACCTGCATGACTTTTTTTCCCATGCCGGGGCGTAGTCCATGATAAACACTGGACATTGTATACAAAAGAATCAGTGTTCCACCGTAAATACAACTGGATATAACGCCAATGGTGCTGCCGGCTTTGGCAGCAGTGATAATACATAGTACCAATGCGGCAATTCCCAAAGCTCCTCCGACGATATGGGAAACCATATTGAAGATTTCTTCTCCCTTTGAATAGGAAGGCAACTGTCTGTCAGATAATTTTGTTCTTTTCACGATACAAACCTCCTGCAAAATCAACAAAAATCAACAAAAATCGACTAAAACCACGACATGTAGTTTTTATTACTACATAGAAGTATACCACGATATAACAGAGTGTCAAGTTGAGAATAAAAGAACATTCTTTAAAATATAAATAAAATCACAAAAGGAGTATAGACAAACCTAAAAAGGTTTTGTATAATGTGGACAAATGAAAAGAAAGGCAGGGATAAAATGAGTACAGGAACATTAGCCATTTATGATTTAGAATCCGGGTATGCAGACAGTTTAATGCAATATATCAGTCAAAAGAAAAGCATGCCCTTTCGCACAGTAGCTTTTACAGCAAAAAATGCACTTTATGAATATTTAGAGAAAAACCATATTGATATCCTGCTGATTGGCGCAGACAATATGGAAAAAGAACTGGAAGATGAAGATATCGAAAGAATTATTTTATTAACCAATGGAACGATCTTTTCTGAATATATCGGTTATGCATCCATATATAAATACCAGTCTTCAGAAAAGATTATTAAAGAGATATTGGATTACTTTGTCGATGTAAACTGCAGCCGTCAAAAAATTTTTGACAGAGGAAAAGACGTTGAAATAATGGCAGTTTATTCTCCCATAAAGCGCACCGGACAAACCACATTTGCGTTGGTTATGGGTCAGCTTCTGGCAACGAAATTTCGAACCTTATATATCAATTTGGAAGAGTTTTCAGCCTTTGATAAAGTATTTCAACAATGTTATGAGGGAGACCTGTCTGATTTAATGTATTTTTACAAACAGAATCCTGATACGCTGCCAATAAAATTAAAAACGATTGTACAAACGATACATCAATTAGATTATATTCCTCCTTTAATTTATTCTAAAGATTTAAGAAATATTGAGACCGGGAAGTGGATAGAAATGATGGAAGCAGTTGCGGGCACGGGAATGTATGAAAAAATAATCATTGACATCAGCAGTGCAGTATCGGATGTATTTTCCATGCTGAAGTTCTGTGACAAAGTGTTTATGCCCATTGCCGGCGATGCGGTTTCTTTAATGAAAGTTTCAGCGTTTGAGGAATATATACTGAAAAGTGAAGGAGACGAAATTATGGAAAAAATAATCAAAGTAAAAATTCCTTTAACAAAGACGGATAATCCAAATGAAAATTTTCTGGAAAATCAGATGTGGGGAGAGCTGGGAGATTATGTAAAGGCGCTTCTGGAGGAGGCTGCATAGTGACAATAGACAGAGAAATGATAAGAGAGCAGGTCATAGAGGCCGTGGATATGAGCAGAGAACCAGAAGAGGGAGAGCTACATGAGATTATCGACAGAGTGATTGAGAGAGAAATCAATTATAAATACATTACCATTGAGGAACGGTTTCGACTACATAAAGAAATATTTAACTCCATCAGAGGACTGGGCATTATAGAGGAATTGTTGGAAGATGAAGATGTTACGGAAATTATGATTAACGGAAAAGATAAAATCTTTGTAGAAAAAGCCGGCAGGATAGAGCCTTACGGGGAGAGCATTGCTTCTGAGAGCAGACTGCATGATATGATTCAGCAGATTGTGGGAAAAACAAACAGAAGAGTCAATGAATCCCATCCCATAGTGGATACCAGACTGACGGATGGATCCAGAGTGAACGTGGTTTTACCGCCTGTTGCTTTGGATGGAGCCGTCATAACCATCAGAAAGTTTGGCAAAGAGTTTATAACTATCGAAAAATTGGAAAAATGGCAGTCTCTTACAAAGGAAGCGGCGACGTTTTTGGAGAAACTGGTTATCGCAGGATATAACATTTTTGTAAGTGGTGGTACGGGTTCAGGAAAGACCACGTTTTTAAATGTGTTGTCCAACTTTATTCCAAAGGATCAGCGGGTTATCACCATAGAAGATTCGGCAGAATTGCAATTAAGAAATGTAAGTAATATCGTGAGACTGGAAGCAAGGCAAAAAAATATACAGGGAGAAAATGAAATCAGTATCCGACAGTTAATCCGGACATCTCTAAGAATGCGTCCGGACAGAATTATTGTAGGTGAAGTAAGGGGTGAAGAGGCATTGGACATGCTTCAGGCGATGAACACGGGACATGACGGTTCTATGAGTACCGGACATGCCAATTCTCCGAAGGATATGCTGGCAAGGCTGGAAACAATGGTACTGATGGGAACTGAAATACCATTAAACGCCGTGCGGGCACAGATAGCAGCAGGAATTGATATTATGGTGCATCTGGCAAGAATGCCGGATAAAACACGAAAAGTTTTAGAGATAAATGAAATAAAAGAATATACAGACAATGAAATCCGGTTAAATAAAATATATCAGTTGGAAAATAATCAGTTGAAAAAAGTAGGAAATTTAGAACATACAGGGAAATTGGAGAGTTATGGGTTGAGTATGGGAGAGTATGTGTGAAGACAAGGAAAAAAGAAAAAATCATAAATATCCTGATTATTGAACTTGCAGTATTTATTATGGGAAAATTATTCTATGGAAGTTTTTTAGGAGGAATTATTTTAACGCCCCTTTCCATATTTTTGTACAAAGAACGTCAAAAACAGATAAGGGCAAAAAAAAGAATGGCTTTGGAAACCCAATTTAAAGATATGCTAGGTAGTGTAAAAAATTTTGTGTAAACCTCTCAGATTAATGAAAAAATCTTAGGGTTACAGATATAAGTTTTAGAATTAATGTGGG
>CAJFUA010000078.1 GCA_904420085.1 uncultured Eubacterium sp.
AAAAATCTCACAGAGATTTTTCGAGCTGTCAGGGCTTTCGCCCTTTTTTAATTTTTTTGTTGAGCATCTGAACACCTCAAAAAATCCTACAAAGATTTTTTGAGGTGTCAGGGCTTTCGCCCTATAACATCAGAAAAGGAAAGAGTGGAAAATGAGGAGCTTAGCGCTCTTCATTTTCCACTCTTTCCTTTTCTGATGTTGCAGATGCTCAATGCTATCTGAATATGATTTCTTCGCGTTTTGGTCCGTTGCTTACCATCGTAACCGGCACGCCTAATTCTTTCTCGATAAATTCAATATATTTACGGCAGTTTTCCGGAAGTTTATCGTATTCTTTAATTCCACGAATCTCTTCTTTCCAGCCCGGAAGTACCTTATATACCGGTTTTGCTTTTTTCAACTGCGCCGTTACCGGGAAGTCTTTTGTTACTTCTCCGTCAATCTCATATCCCACACAGACCGGAATCTCATCAAGATATCCCAATACGTCAAGAACCGTAAGTGCCACTTCTGTGGCTCCCTGCATTCTTACACCATAGCGTGATGCTACACAGTCAAACCAGCCCATTCTTCGTGGGCGACCTGTTGTGGCGCCAAATTCTCCGCCATCTCCGCCACGTTTTCTTAATTCATCTGCTTCCTCTCCAAAGATTTCGCTGACAAATTCACCTGCGCCTACTGCGGACGAATACGCCTTAACCACCGTAATAATATCTTTTATCTCATAACATGGAATTCCCGCTCCGATGGCACCATAAGATGCCAATGTGGAAGAGGATGTTACCATCGGATAGATACCGAAGTCAGGATCTTTCAAGGTTCCAAGCTGTCCTTCCAGCAAAATGGTCTTTCCTTCTTTTATGGCATTGTTCAAATACAGAGAAACATCACAAACATAAGGTTTTACAATCTCACGATACTCGTGTAATGTCTCCAACAGTTCGTTCGGATTTATCAACGGTTTATGATACATATGCTCCAGCATAATATTCTTCTGCTCGGTAACCCGTGCCACCTTCTCTTTTAATGTCTCTTCGTCAAATAACTCAGATACCTGAAATCCGATTTTTGCATATTTATCTGAATAAAAAGGAGCAATCCCTGATTTCGTTGAGCCGAAAGCTTTGCCGCCCAGTCTTTCCTCCTCGTATGCATCGAAATCAATATGATATGGCATAAGAATCTGTGCTCTGTCTGATACCAGAATCTTTGGTCTTGGCACACCTTTTGAGACAATATCATCAATTTCTTTCTGAAGATACGGAATATTCAGTGCTACACCGTTTCCGATAACGCATGTCGTATGCTGATAAAATACTCCCGACGGAAGTAAATGCAGCGCAAACTTTCCATATTCATTAATAATGGTATGTCCTGCGTTACTACCACCTTGGAATCTTACGATAATGTCTGACTTTTCGCCAAGCATATCCGTAATCTTACCTTTTCCTTCGTCACCCCAGTTGGCACCTACAATTGCTCTAACCATTTGGTTTCCTCCTAAATATTTTAATGTTATCCTGATAGTCCTCGCTTTACAGCAATAAACCACTAAACATTATACTATCAAAGATAGAAAAATGCTAGTGGTTTATTGTTTGCTTATCTTTTGTTCTGATTCGTTATTTTCAGTATTTATTTCCTAATTTTGATTCGTTTTACCTTTGACCACTTTTTAGCGCCCACTGCCTTCACTCTCACATACAGTTTCTTCTTGTTTTTAAGTTTTTTGCTTGTGATCGTTATCTTCACTTTCTTCACTGTCTTTCGTACAAGTACTTTCTTAAATTTCTTATTTACCGCAATCTGTACCTGATACTTCTTCGCACCCTGTACCTTTTTAAAGGTAATGCTGACTTTCTTGGATGCTTTTTTCTTAGACGCTTTTGATACAGTGGTTTTCTTAAGCACTTTCTTCTTTGTGGTCTTAGGCGCTGCCGTTGTCGGAGCATTTGGGTTATTCTTTGCAGAAATTGTTCTGACCACTCTTCCTTCGTAACAGTTTCCAACACCCTCCACAGTCACAGTTACATTTCCTGCGGCATCCTGTGCAACTGTATATTTGTAATCTTTATCTTTGATCATTTGAAGATTTCCGTCTTTTACTGTTACCACCAGTGTTTTTCCATTGTAACCCGCCGTAATCTGTACATTTTGAATATTCTTCTTTTTAATTGTAAACTGCTTTGTAACCTGACCTGTATAATTTCCAACACCGGAAACCACGATTTTCGCCGTACCCGGATATAGATTGTCTGTAATCGCAACCGTATAGTCCGTGCCTTCCGTCAATCCTTCCATGCCTATCTGTGGTTTCACTTCTGTTCCTGTATAAATGTAGGATTCTGCAACTTTACTGAAATCTATATCCGCTTCCGTAATTTCCTTTGCCGAAATTTCAAAGGTTCCTTCCAGACTTCCTTCATATAATCCTTTTCCGGTCACAACAATCTGTGCTGTTCCGGCATTGGTATTATTGCTGAATTCAATAGTATAATCCGTATCCGCCTGTAATGTTTCCGTTCCGTCTTCGTTGACCACGGAACAATTCGGAATAATCGGATCTCCACTATAAATATAGGAAGGTGCGTTTTCTCCGTCTTCCAATACCAGTTTGTACTGACTGATATCCATGCCCTGCACCGTTACTTCCTGTTCAACACCTGATGAAGTCTGTCCGTTTAATTTTGCAGTAACTTTCACTTTATGAACACCTGCATTCTGGTTTTCATACGAATAGGTTCCTGCCATCACATTCTCTGATACGATTTTACCATCCAGATAAACATCATACAGTTGTCTGTCACCTGCAAAGGTATCCGGGTTCTCAAAAGTTACGTTAATTTTATTCAATTCCGTGGATGTGACAGAAACATTTGCCACTTCACTTACAGGGAAATCTGTAATCGGCACAATTTTTTCTGTGGTTCCCGTAAAGTTATTTCCTGCTGCCTGCAATGAAATTAACATATCACCATCTTCATTCTTCTTTGTGGTGTATGTATAATCTTTTTCCTGTTCTAACGGAATGCCATTATATGAAAGACCGACCTGCAATGCTCCGTTTTCATCAAAAGAAGTGGATACTACTGCATTTTTCAACTCTGCCGGTATGATTGTATAATTTACTTCCTTACTTCCCGCATAGGAACCTGCGCCTTCCAATACAGCTTTCACCGGTCCCACATTAATGTTATTGTCGGTTCCGCGAATAACGTAATCCTTGCCCTGTTCCAGCGTTTTGTCGCCAAATGTAATGGTAACATCCGGGAAAACCGGCAAACCTGTATAGGTGTATTCTTCCTGGTTCAATTTAATTTCCGTATCATCCAGACTCTTATCCTTGGTAATGACTGCAATTTCATAGAACTGGAAACCAAATCCTTCCGCAAAAGGTTCACTAACATTTACTCTCACATACCGGACGGTTGATAAGGTACAGTCTGTCGGATTAATTTTACTGTACTGGAATGTACTGTCTCCTGTACCGGTACATACAGTCTCAAAATCCGTTCCGTTCTGTGAATAATCAATGGTATATGCCTTTGCATATCTGTCGTTGATATATGACATGGCAACCAGCTCAATAATATTTAATTTGTATTCAGCTCCCAAATCGATGACAATACTTGCTGTCGGCTCCGTCTGTAAGGTTCTAAACTGTGTTTTCAAATCGCCGTCCGTTAATTTTGTAATATCATCCGGTACTTCCTCATCATTTATGATATCTACTCTGGTAGATGATGATTCTGCCTTTCTGCCTAACGCAATGTTTCTGTCTGTTGCGATTAAATCTTTCGGATCCGTCACCTCAACAGATTCTGTCACTCCCTCAGAAGCAATGCCATCTTTGAATGCTACAATCCTTACGGTATGGCTTCCACCTGTCAGACCCGTTACTACATAAGTTTCTCCCGGCTCTACTGTCTCCTCTTGTCTGTTTCCGTCAATATAGGCAATATATGTATAGTCTCCATTATCTCCTTCAGCTTTCTCAAACACATATTCCAGTTGGCCATAATCACCGGATGTAACAGTCAGGGAAGTTACATCATCTAATGTTTCAACTTCTACCGGCGTCATATCTGCATCTTCTTTGATAATGACACCCAATTCATTCATCTGAAATCCATAACCTCCTGTAACCGGATTACTCAGACTGAATCTTACATATCGCACTGCCGGAAGACTGCATTCCGACACATCAATAGCCACAGACTGTACTTCACCGGTTCCTTCTGCTGTTGCCACTGTTTCATAGTCTACTCCATTGGAAGAAAAATCAATGGTATAATTCTTCGGATATCTGCCTGCTGCATACAATGCAACAGTTCTCTCAATGGCATCTAACCGATAATTGTCACCTAAATCAATAATAATCGTTGATTCTGTATCCGTTGTAGCTGTTCTGAAAAGATTGGTAAGATTTCCATCCGTTATATTTGCTTCCGAATCATTTTCTCTAATGGAGGAAGCAGTGGCTTTCTTGCCAATTGCAAAGTTTCTTTCATCCGTCAAAAGACTCTTTGTGTCGGTAACCATCACAGACCGGGTAATTCCCTCTGAATTGATTCCCTCTTTCGTCGCCACAATTTTTACCGTATGTTCTCCACCGGTCAGACCTGTTACCACATAGTTCTCTCCCGGAACTACCGCTTCTTCTTTTCTGCTGCCGTCAATGTAGGCATAATATACATAATCTCCTTCATCGCCTTCAGCCTTCGTAAACACATACTCCAACTGCTCATAGTTACTGGAAGTGACGGTGAGAGATACCGGATCATCCAAAGTTTCTACTTCCTGAAATTCCACTTCGCTGACTTTTGTCACTCCGTCTGTCAGAACCGCCATGCCCATAACCTGCAGACCATTATTCGTATTATTTGTTTCATTCTTTGCAACCACTCTGACATATCTTGCATATGGAATGGCTTCTGACTGCTCCTGTGTCAATGTGATTTTATCAAGACAGATAATCGGGTTTCCTGCTGCGGATGAATAAGCCTCAACACTTCCCACTTCCACAAAACTCATTCCATTTAACGAATATAAAATGGTATATCCGCCTCTTGCACTGGTATTCAAGGAATAATACTGCACTGCAACTCTGTCAATCTTACTTGTGTCATATGCCTTTCCCAAATCTACCTGTACCCATTTGTCCTCGGCAATTTTTTGTCCGATTGTTACTGTTGTTGATGCACTGCGGTTTGTTGCAAAAACACCGTTGGTAACAACCGTAAGGTCTGTTCCTCCATTGTTTCCTCCGGTAACCATGGATGCCTCTGCATTTTTATTTAATGCAAAGTTATAATCCGCATTGCCTGCTTCTGTAATCAGCTGACTCCTTTCTTCATCATCTTTTAGGATAATAACAGATTCTGTGTCCGCACTGACTTTCGTTACATCCCATGCTGTCAAAGACGTTACGACCATCGCTATGGCGCAGATGATACTTGTAACTCTTCTTAACAAATTTCGTTGTTTCATAAATGTTCTCCTTTCTTTTGTGTAACCGCTTACATTTCTAGTAATAATTTTAACATTTCTTTTATTTTTTTACAAGAACAATTTCTTTGAAATATTCCTTTTACAATGCCAAGTTCTAATCTTACTTAATTAGTAATAATTCAACCGACTCCGAGGTTCCAATTGATATATGTAACTTTTCCATGCGCACAATGCGCCAGTTCCTATGTTCTGTTATTTATTTAACAATTTTCTTCCCTTTTTTCCTATTTATATGCTATAATCGTTTTTAACCGTGTATTTATATGTCAAATTTTTATAAATTCATGCGTAAGATAATTAAGTATTTGAAAAATATATTTGGGAGGACTACAGATGTACAAAATTGTAAAAAGACAGCAGTTAAACGATACAGTTGTACGCTTGGATGTAGAAGCGCCTTTTATTGCCAAAAAGGCAAAGGCCGGTCAGTTCATTATTTTCCGTATTGATGAGCAGGGCGAACGTGTACCGCTGACGATTGCTGATACAGATTCAGAAAAGGGAACTGTAACAATTATCTTTCAGATTGTGGGACAGTCTACCATGCTGCTTTCTCAAATGAAGGAAGGCGACTATATATTAGACTTCGTAGGACCACTTGGTGCTGCTACCGAGTTCGGCGATGCAAAAAATGTATGTGTCATCGGCGGCGGTGTAGGAAATGCCATTGCTTATCCGTCAGCCAAGGCGTTATTTCAAGCCGGTGTTCATGTGGATGTTATTGCCGGATTCAGAGATAAGAGTATTGTGATTTTAGAAGAAGAATACAAATCCATCTGCGACAGACTTTTTATTACTACAGATGACGGAAGTTATGGCGATAAAGGACTGGTAACTGAAAAGTTACAGCAGTTGATTGACGAAGGAAATAATTATGATTTAGTAATTGCCATCGGACCGATTCCGATGATGAAGTTCGTCTCCAAAGTTACCGAACCATACAATATCAAAACTTTAGTTTCACTGAACCCGATTATGATTGACGGTACAGGTATGTGTGGCGGATGTCGTGTGACTGTGGGTGGCGAGACAAAATTTGCCTGCGTGGACGGACCTGATTTTGACGGTCACAAGGTAGACTATGACGAGTTAATGAAACGTAACTCTACTTATAAAAATCTTGAAGAACATGACAGAGAAAACTGCCGTATGTTTCAGGCAGCGCATATGGGAGGTGTAAAATAATGCCGAATATGACTTTAACAAAAGTTCCTATGCCGGCGCAGGAACCGGATGTAAGAAATAAAAATTTTGAAGAGGTTGCTTTAGGCTATACAGAAGAGATGGCTATGGAAGAAGCCACCAGATGTATCAACTGCAAAAATAAACCTTGTATGAGCGGCTGTCCGGTATGCGTCCGTATTCCGGAGTTTATCGAAAAGGTGGCTGCCGGAGAATTTGAAGAAGCATATAAGATTATTACCAGCACTAATGGACTTCCTGCCGTATGCGGACGTGTATGTCCACAGGAAAACCAGTGCGAGGGAAAATGTATCCGTGGTATCAAGGGAGAACCTGTTGCCATCGGTCGTCTTGAGCGTTTTGTAGCTGACTATCATATGGCACACAGCAATGATGATGCAGTAAAACCGGAATCCAACGGCATCAAGGTGGCTGTCATCGGCGCCGGTCCTGCCGGACTTACCTGTGCGGGAGATTTGGCAAAACTGGGATATGAAGTTACTATTTTTGAAGCCTTCCACAAGGCCGGCGGCGTTTTAGTTTACGGTATTCCTGAATTCAGACTTCCAAAAGCCATCGTGCAAAAGGAAGTTGATAACCTGACAAAACTGGGTGTTAAAATTGAGACCAATATGGTCATCGGAAGAGTTCTCTCTATTGATGAAATTATGGAGATGGGATTCAAAGCCGTATTTATCGGTTCCGGTGCAGGACTTCCTTCTTTTATGGGAATTGAAGGAGAAGCCCTTATCGGCGTATACGCTGCCAACGAATATCTGACAAGAGCCAACCTGATGAAAGCATATTTAGATGATTATGATACACCGTTTATCAGAAGTAAAAATGTAGCCGTGGTAGGTGGCGGAAACGTAGCCATGGACGCTGCAAGAACCGCTCTCCGACTTGGCGCTGAAAATGTATATATCGTTTACCGTCGTGGCATGGAAGAACTTCCAGCTCGTAACGAAGAAATTGAACATGCTGAAGAAGAAGGCATTATCTTTAAGACATTACATAACCCTGTGAAACTGATTGGTGATGAACAGGGCCGTGTAACGAAGATGGAATGTGTTCAGATGGAACTGGGCGAGCCGGATGCTTCCGGACGTCGTCGTCCTATTGAAATTCCTGACAGCAATTTTGAATTGGATGTGGACACGGTCATTATGTCCATCGGAACTTCTCCAAACCCACTGCTTCGAACAACCACAGAAGGTTTGGAAGCCAACAAATGGGGCTGTCTGGTCGTCAACGAAGATACCTTGGAAACTACAAGGGAAAATGTTTATGCAGGCGGGGATGCCGTGACCGGCGCCGCTACCGTTATCCTTGCAATGGGTGCAGGAAAACAGGCTGCTGCAAGCATTCACGAAAAATTAAGCAAATAAAGAAACTGGCGAACATCTGGAAGCACAGTTTTCCACTGTTCCCTCGCCCGGCAAATGATATTTTCAACAGACACAATATCTCATGCCGGGCTTTTACTACAAAAAACAGGAAGACTTGCAAAACAAATCTTCCTGTTTTTTTTTGTTATTTTTTCACTTTGATTTTTTTAACTTTACTCCAGCGTCCATAGTAGGTTTTCTTGCCTTTTACTCTCATTGCCCTGGCGCGGATATAAAGTTTTTTCTTGTTTTTAATCTTATTGCTTGTCAATGTGAATTTCACTTTTTTAACAGTCTTTTTCACTAATTTCTTTTTGAATTTCTTCGAATTTGAAATCTGAACCTGATATTTTCTCACTCCTTTAATTCTTTTCAGGGTGATTTTTACCTTTTTTGCCTTTTTCTTCTTGGATGCTGATTTTACAACAGTTCTGCCCGGTTTCTTGACACTACCCGCCGTCGGTGTTGCCTTCGCCGGTGTTTGGGTAGTTGTAGAAATCACTGCCGGTGCTGTTTGTGTGGTTGATGCATCTCTCGTAACAATTAAATTATTTCCCGTAATTGTAACATTTGCATTTGTAACACTGTTCTCTCCGGCAGGACTTCCAAATGCATATACAATGTCTACCATATTACTTGTAGCTACAAATTCCAATTCATATACATATGGTACGCCTGCTTTTAAATCAATAACTTCCTGAGCCAACGGGCTGTCCACTCCGGACGGTGTAGTCTTAACCGTAACCTTCTTTGCCTTTCCTGATTGAATCATAGCCGTATACTTATATGTATTTCCCGCTACCACCGGTATATTCTGATATTGTGCCTGAATACCCCATATTGCATCGTTCCATCCACCACCGGAATTTCCAATATTCACTGTTGCATCTCCATTATCCTTTACGGATATCGAGCCGGAGCAATTTGCCCAGTCACCTACATAACCGACGAATGTTGCCCCATTTAAGGCTGATATTTTTTTACCGGAGTCAACGTTTCCATCTGTCGGTGCCTGCGTTGATGTTGTTGTCGGAACCGCTGTGGTAGTCTCATCAACTACTGCATTTTCCGTGCCATAAACTGCTATATCGTAAATGGAATATCCATAAGTGGTCGTACGGCTGATTCCATTGATTCGTACATATTGTCCCTGAACCATCTTTTTTAATCTGACTGTGTCAAACCGGTTCTGATTTCCATTTCCTCCTTCTACAAGCGCTGCCTGTGTAAAATTTGTTCCATCAGAAGAAACTTCAATTTTATAATCCCTTGCACTGGCCGCTTCCCAGATAATGCCAATCTGCTTAATATTCCTTATCTGACCCAAATCAATGGTTAATGTCTGGGGATCCTCACCATGTTTTGATTCCCATCTTGACTCAACATCTTCATCAATGGCTTTTGAGGCATCGCTGCTTTGACTTTGTTCCGATGATGCCTCTGCTGTCACACCGTCTGCTTTCACATAGTCTTCACAGGAAACAGAGTTAATTAAAACGGAATCTTGCAATAATGTTCTGCTTGTTGAAAAACTATAAGTAAAATCGGGCTCAACTTCCGGATCCGGTGTGTATCCTTCCGGATTTCCATAATCTCTGTATACTTCTCCTGCCGGTGTCAACGCGCCTGTATTATACATCCATAGTCCGGTTTTTTCATTATTAAAATTAAACGCCGCATATCTTTCTACATACGGTCTGGCATCCAGTCCCGGCATAACATTTTCCCAAAATTCTTTTGTACCGTTTCCTCCGGTAGCTGTAATCTGAGGACCTGTTGTAGAAAATTCAGTAACCCAGATTGGTTTTTGATATTTTTCCCAAGTCCAGTCAACGACTTGTTCCAGGAACCACTCTGCCATACCTGCTCCACCATAATTATCAGGATAACAATGGATAGAAATGAAATCTACATCACGGTCATTATTTAAATCAATTTTTTCCATAAATACCTGGAACCAGTTTGTAGATGCCTGCGGCCACAATGCCGTAACCGGTGAACTGATATTAATTCCTGTAATACCATCAATACCTTTCCATACATTATACACATCTTCTACCGGCATGTCGCACTGACCTTTTAAATCCGGCTCGTTAAATGTTAATACATATTTATATCCCTGATTTTTAAAACCGTTTACTTTATTTTTAAAATCGTTTGCATTTGTTGATTTCCAAACCATCGGAACATATTCAATTCCTCTGTACTGCTGACCGGAACTTGGCCCGGTTCCCCAGTTGTAATACCAACTGCATCCCATGTTTTTCAGACTAATATTTCTTCCCATATCTTCAGCCAATCCGAGTCCCTTTTTGGAAACTCCGAAACTGACCGTATCCGTTTTGTTTGTTGTACCATCTGTATACTCAGCTTCTACATATGCCTCATGCACTGTTACTTCTGTTGTATAACAGTCATATGACGTTTCCGTAGTCGTTCCTGCTTTTTCTCCATCTAAATACACTGTGTAATTTTTAATTTCCTTATCTGTGGTATCACTCCACTTTACATCAAAGTGTCCCGCTGCTACCAATGCATTTTCAGCCGGACTGGTAATTGCGAAATTTTCAGCTGCCTTGGTCTCTGTTCTGGAGCTCATGGCAGGTATTGCCGTAAAAACAACGGCTAACGATATTATCACTGCCAGAATTTTTCTCACTTGCTTCATTTTCTTCCTCCTAATCGTTTAATTTTTCCATTTGAAAATGTATCAGATTTTTAATTTTTCCCATTCATTCCTTAACTAAGTTATAATAAAAAATGTTTTTATATCAATCATCATAATCAATAAAAATACTTCTTAACTTTTGTATACTTTTATCAACAACTTTTGTATCAGCGAATATATCCATAATTTTCTAATTTTTTTAAAAAGTTTTTAAAATTCTATTGACATTTTTTTATTCTCTGTTAAACTAGTAACAGTTACTATTATTGATTTGGAGGATATATGACAAAGCGCAGCATACAACGGGATTTAATTAAAGAAAATTTAATATCCAGGTATGACCATCCTACTGCCGATATGGTATATCAGAGCATTCAACAGCAGCTTCCCAATATTAGTCTGGGGACTGTATACCGCAATTTACGTTTTTTAGTAGAAAATGGCGATGCCATATCATTGAAACTGGGAGACGGACGGGAACATTTTGACGGTCATCTGCAACCCCACTATCATTTTATATGTAGTGAATGTGGAGGAATTGAAGATATTTTTATGGATGAAATTCCTATATGTTCTCAGGCTGCGAAACATTGTTCCGGTGAAATACAGGGACATTGCACTTACTTTTATGGTTTATGCAAAAATTGCAGACCAAAGCATTAATAGTAAAATGATTTACATTTATATTTAATTTTTAATTTATAGGAGGAAATGAAAATGGCAAAATTTGTATGTTCCGTATGCGGATATGTTCACGAAGGAGATTCTGCACCAGAAAAGTGTCCGGTTTGTGGTGTTCCGGCAGACAAATTTAACAAAGTTGAAGAAGGAGAAAAGGCTTGGGCTGCAGAGCACGTTGTTGGCGTAGCAAAAGGTGTTAGCGAAGACATCATTATGGATTTAAGAGCAAACTTTGAAGGAGAATGTTCCGAAGTTGGTATGTACCTTGCTATGGCCAGAGTGGCTCACAGAGAAGGTTATCCTGAAATCGGATTATACTGGGAAAAAGCTGCTTACGAAGAAGCAGAACATGCTGCTAAGTTTGCAGAATTACTTGGTGAAGTTGTAACAGACAGCACAAAGAAAAATCTTGAAATGAGAGTAGATGCTGAAAACGGTGCAACAGCCGGTAAGTTTGATTTAGCTAAGAGAGCAAAAGAAGCCGGTCTTGACGCAATCCATGACACAGTACATGAAATGGCAAGAGACGAGGCAAGACATGGTAAGGCATTTGAAGGATTGTTAAAGAGATACTTTGGTTAAGTTATAAGCCATGCAAATATAAAATGAAAAGCAATTGGATGAGGGTGCTTGCACACTCAGACAATTGTTTTTTATTTTATATTTATACGGCGACAGCCGTCCATGAAATAGACCGAAGGTCTATGAATGGAGCATGGCTTTTAATGTTGGGACAATCTTCAGCGAGAAGTAACGCAGTGGATTCGAGCTGGAGGTTGCTCGTAATTTTCAACTATAAGCCTTTAAACAAAAGATAATTAAATTTGTGTACTTTTTCAACTCTTATTTAGGTAGTGTAAAAAATTTTGTGTAAACCTCTCAGATTAATGAAAAAATCTTAGGGTTACAGATATAAGTTTTAGAATTAATGTGGG
>CAJFUA010000079.1 GCA_904420085.1 uncultured Eubacterium sp.
AAAACACCGCCGTTCTGTTAGAATAATATTCTTTTGAAAGGGACAGGAAAACCAAACAGGGCGTCAGAAGGGAAACAAGGAAGATAATCTTTTTGAAGTGGAGGAATCTTACATGGAACGCAGTGCGTATCAGGAGCTTCTGGAAGCCTACAAGGAAAACCATCTGCCAGTCGTATTGACAGCATCCGAAGTCATGGACATTTTAGGTGTGGGAAAAAACACCGTATATCGATTGCTGAATTCCGGGGAATTGCCTGCAATCCGCATCGGACGGGCATGGAGGGTGCGGCTGGAAGAACTCTCACAATATTTATATTGAGCCCATCCTAAATATAAAGCGCGTACAAATCCGGCAGGCAGGAGTTTCTTTGTAAATGAATATCTTGGCCTGTGTAATAACTATATAGGATGAGCGATTTTCGATAACTAATACCGAAATCAAAGCTGGAGTCTTCGAATTTGGGACAGCAATTATCCAAAATCCTGCACCAATTCGCGTAAATATCGTTTAGAAGAAAGAGATATTTGAAATATGAAACACCTTCCATATAGGGGCGATTTCGCATTCCCAGGAATCGTGCCGTTCTTTCCTCATCTAAATTATAGGTTAAACTGTTTCCCTTCTTATTCTTCAACGGATCCTTGTAGCCCTTCAGGCTAAAATTTTTAACAAAGCTGTGCGCCACCGCTCGAACTTTGCTGGCTTCATCGGAAACGATTGGATTATCAGAAAAGACTTGAAATAAACGTCTTGGGCATTCCGAATCGGTACATTGTGCTGTATCCCGCTCCTGTCGATTGAAAAAATGACTTCGTTGGCTGTTAAATATATAGGCAGTGAGCAGATATGGAAGTAATTCACACACATTTGTATCTTCGAGATTTAATGCCTTTGGTACAAAATCAAGCTGGAAGGGCTTGTACTTGATTTTGTTAGGTTCTGTTTCAGCAGTCAGCATCTTATCCACAAGCTGCCAAAAAAGAATATCGCAAGCTTCTTTGCTGTTCGTACCCTCAAGTATTTCTTTGCTCACCCACTTATAGATTACTATTAATTGCTCCAGAGGCGACACCCATGTAACACAACTATAGTCATCTGTTTCCTGCCTAGACTGGTTGGCAGAATCATCATCAAGCACAGCAACGTGACTGGAAAGCGTTAATTCGTCTATATGCTGAATATAATCATCAAAAGCAGCAAAACAGGTTTTCCAGAATTCCGCAAAACTTTCTACAATGATACTATGTTTTCTCTTCTTTTCGTGTGCTGCATCCATTTTTTTAGGTTGAGAATACGCAATTCGGCCGTCAATGCCATCCTTGAGGAAGGCACTAATAGCCTGCAAGCACGCTTCTTCTTGTTTTAAGAGTTCATCCCGTTCTGAATTCATAAAACCCTCCGACTTGAAAATTTTCCATTTTTTATCTATTTTTAGCATCAAAAAGTTCTGTATTTTCGAAATATATTTGAAATTTCAAACTTTTTCTTGCACCTAAAAATCCGTCTACACTGGTAAAGCCCACAATCCCCCCATGTTTTGGTCATTCTTCTCCTCAGATTGGAATTCTGTGTCCCGTGGTGTACGATACGCTCAGGCCGGCCAATACCCGAAGGAGGAATGACTCTTATGTCTATGCACTTCGATGATAGGTGGTTCAACTACCACGATTTGAACGACGACTTGGAACCAGAAGACCTCATCGGCTTCATCCACCAAGAGATGCGCGAGGCCGAACTCCGGCAACGGCTTGGGTTTCCTGAGGAACCGGAGCCTGAGCAGCCCTCCCCCAAAGCAAAAAGTCCCCGCAAACGCGGCTGCTATCAGCCTATTCCACAACTGGTGGCGTGGCTGGCGAATTTCTTCCCGGAATTCACGTCCCGGAGCCTTCTGGCAAATGATTTTCGGGAAATCGCTCAGCGCCTGGCTTGGCGCTGTGACATTCAATGCCGTCTCGATGCGTTCAACGGGAGCCACAGCGCAGTCAACCTCGAAAACGGAGTTTTTGATTTGGAAGCGAACCAGTTGCTGGAGCACAATCCGCATTTCCGCTTCAACTATCAGGTCCACGCCAATTACTTGACGGAGCCTGCGCGCGTCCATTGTCCCGTCTTTGAGGAATTCTGTAATTCTTCACTGGATGGCGACCCAGATAAGCGGCAGCTGATTTTGGAAATGATTGGGTATATTTGCTCCGACTTGACTGCCGGCAAGTGCGCCTTTTTTCTGAAAGGTCAGCCCAATTCCGTGAAAAGCGTCATCTCAGAGTTCATATGCAGGCTATTTGATTCAGCCCTCATCTCAAACGTGCCGCTTCATCAGTTGGGCAATCGCTTTGCCCGGGCAGAGCTGGCCGGCAAAAAGGTCAACGTTGCTGGCGAGATTGCGGGCCGTACGCTCAAGGACATCTCCATCTTTAAGTCTATTACCGGGAGCGACCGCATCATGGGGGAGTTCAAAGGGAAAGACCCGTTTTATTTCAGGCCCTCGTGCAAACTTCTGTTCGCCGGCAACACGCTGCCGCGGACTACGGAAGCGGACACTACGGCCGCCTTTGTCAACAGGCTCAAGGTTTTGCTCTTCAACAGGAGTATCCCCCTTGAGCAGCAGGACAAGCACTTGCTGGATAGCCTTTTGTCCGAAGCGGATTCTATCGTGACCCTTTCGCTCCACGCACTCCAGCGGCTCATGGAACGCAACTTTGCTTTTACATTTCCCCACGATTCCAAGGCGTTCCTTGTATCGTTTGCAAACCGTTCAAATATCCTCGCCGGTTTTCTGGAAGAGTGCTGCAATCTTGCGCCAAAAGCCCGGGTGTTTAACGCGGATCTGCTTGCAGCGTTTGCAGACTATTGTGCGCGAAACGGTTTGGAGCCGCTTCCCCGTGGGCAGTTTTACGATCTTCTGTCTGGAATTCCAGGCGTCTACGCCAAGCGCATTCGTATTGGCGGTGAGAACCGCCAGGGGCATACTGGGATTTCTCTGAAGTGGCCCAAATGCTCTGGAACTGTGGAACAGTCGCCGATTTCTCTTGAGGACCAAGGTGCCGCGTGTTCCGGGGAAATTTGAACAAATATCATTTTTATGGGAGGGATTCAACATGACTAAGCGAGAAAAACAGGAACAACTTCCGCTTTTTCTGACTCCGGAGCTGGCAGGCAAAGTCAGCGGGCTGGGTGTCAACCGTATCCGTCACTTGATGGAAAGCGGGCTACTGGAATATCTGCCGGTCGGCTGCCGGCGACTAACAACCATCCAGGCGCTTTGGGACTACTATGGGCGCGCGAAAGTCGCCGCAAAACTTGAAGTAGATTTCAACTAACTTTAACACGCTCACTGCATTTGGTCAAGATTAGTAGCCGGCGAACACCGTTTCGCGGTGTTCGCCGGCTACTCAACAGAATGGAGGAAAACGATGGCAATCGCAGAACGAACCGTGAAAAACAAACGAAACAGTGCAGGGGAACTTACCGGAAAGCCCGGTGTCGTGTACGATGTGAACGTCAAATACAAGTCGTGTGGAAAGAGCAAGACATACGCCCGAAAGGGCTTCCTGACAAAAAAGGACGCCTTGCAGCACGAAGCGGAGATGAAAGCAAAGCTGACAAACCCGGCGTACACGCCGCCCTCTGCCGCTCAACGGAAAATGACGGTGCGGGAGTACATGTCAGAGTGGATTGACCGCCATGGCGCTGCCAACCTCCGCCCCAGCACAGAGGTCAGCTATCGCAGTCACATGAAGAATCACATCTTCCCATACATTGGGGACGTGTTCCTGAATCAGCTCTCCCCGGCCATGTTGGACGATTTGTACCGCAAGCTTGCCGAAAAAGGACTCTCCCAGTCCTCCGTCAAGTACGCCCACCGGATTATGGGCGTCTCCTTGGAACACGCCCGCCGGTATCACTACATCAGCAGCAACCCAGCCAGAGACATCCTGACAAAGTTCGGAAAGCAGGGGAAGACGCCGGACCCGTATACGGTGGATCAAATGCGGCAGCTGCTTGCAGCCGTCATGGGAACGGAGTGGGAACTGATTGTCGTGCTTGGCGGACTGTACGGGCTTCGGCTCAGTGAAATCATCGGGCTTCAGTGGCGGAATGTAGATCTGAAGGAGAACACCTTCCGCGTGATAGAACAGCTTCCGTTCAACACGCCTGCAAATGCCACCTTGGTCTCCGAGATGGCCCCTGTCAAATCCAGTGAGCGGACGCTCCCCATTACGCCGCTTGTCCGGCCCTATTTTGAACGGCATCTGGCCCTTCAGAATGAGCAGAAACGGTTCGCCGCGTTGTCCGGCGAGGTCTACTATGAGAATGACCTGGTGATTGCCAAACCCAACGGCGCACCCAAGCGGCGGGAACGCATCTCTGCAAATTTTGGGCAGCTGCTGCGCCATGCGGAAATGCCTCATATGCGTTTCCACGATTTGCGTCACACAGCGGCAACCAATATGCACCAGCTAACCGGCGATTTTTATACGGTAGGACAGATTCTGGGCCATAGCCTGAAGGGAATCGGCATCCAGCTTCAGCCCTCCAATAATCTGGAGGCTGTCACTGCGCAGTATGTTGACGTGCGAATGGAGCGCAAGCTGCTTGTCCTAAATACGTATCACGAAGCGGTGCTGCACAAAACATAAAGAGCCGGAAGCGCACGATAGCTTTGCATCGTGCGCTTCCGGCTCTGCCGCATCGCCGCAGCAATGCGAATCTTTTTTGAGCCGCACACCGCTAGTCCTCACGCAGCTTTTTATATGGTGTTTTCAGGCGGTCAGGCGCCATTTGGGCACCAATGTGGCGGCATACTGCATACCGAACCCGTTCCCCCGGCACCATAAAATCGGGCACCATTGGCACCATCTTTCACGGGCGTCGTGATTTTATCTGCTGAAAAGTAAAAGAAATCCTTGAAAACATCATGCTTTCAAGGATTTCTTGGCGGAGCGGGTGGGATTCGAACCCACGTGCCCTTGCGGACAACTTGATTTCGAGTCAGAGTCGCTATCCGGACTTTGAAGGAAAACGGCGGAAACTCACGGACAATGCGAGAGTTTGCAAACCCTTGAAAAATCAGCATTTTTCCGCCCTTGAAGGTCGAAAATCCCGAAAGCTCAGACAGAGCAAGGAATTCGAAAGAAATCCGGTTTTGGGGAGAAAAAAGCTCGTTGGGGAGAAGATGGGGAGAACTCGGGGAGAAATCACAGTCCAATGCAGATGATACCTACCGATACCGAACATCAAAATCAAGGTGGTTATCCGCATGACTGAAAGCATGAAATATTACGAATCCATCCGTCGCAAATACCCTGAGGCGGTCTCGAAGAATCAGTTCTACCAGATCGCCCATATCAGCAAAGCAACTGCTCTGCACCTTCTGCAAAACGGTTTAGTCCCGTGCAAAGATACGGGCAAGAAAACTCGCCGGTACACAATCCGCACCGACGATATAATCTTCTATTTGATTGACCGGGAGTTTCACCCGGAGGTCTACCGCGCACCGGATCGCTGGTATCAGGAACGGTCAGGTCATTACAATTCGCGTGTCACCTATCGGAATGAGCTGACGAAGCTGTCCGAAGAGGAACGAGCCAACTTCCGAAAATATATGGAAGACGAGTTTTGTCAGTACGGCGATCTGCTGACCGTCGTTGAAGTGGCTGAGGCAATCGGCTACTGCGATACTTCGCTTCATCGCTGGTGCAACGCCAAGAAGCTCAAATCGTTCAATATCTCCGGCAGGTTTCTCATACCGAAGATCAGCCTTGTAGATTTCCTTGTTTCTCAGTACAGCTTCGACATTACACGGAAAACTTGGAAGCACACACTGCTCATCAAAGGATTTCTTGATAGACTTGATACAACAGAATAATTCGTACAGCAAAGCCCCGTTATTGCACTGCGCATAGCAGAACAATAACGGGGCTTATTTTTTGTCAAATTGGAGGTCAAGGCAATGAACACAAGAGATTCTGCCAAGGCATTTGACGCCTTGATGCAGGAAACGCCGTATTCCCATTTCGATAGCGGCTGCGAGGGCATTATACCGGAATGTCGTACTTGCCGCTTTCATCGCCCCTTCTGGAAATATCAGTCCTGCGTGTTTGCAGAGTGTCCCTACTGCTGCAATCCCGTTTCTACCCTCAAAAATCAAAGTGGCACATCTGCTGCCGGAAAGGAAGTCAATCATGGATAACAAAATCGAAGTCTTCAAGAATGAACAGTTTGGAGAAATCCGAACAGCCCTGATCGAAAACGAGCCGTGGTTTGTGGCGGTAGACGTGTGTAGGGCTTTGGAGATCGGCAATTCGTCACAAGCCATTTCACGGCTGGATGCGGACGAGAAGATGATTACCCTCATTTCAAATGAGGGTAATAAACGAGGCAATCCCAACATGACGGTGGTGAACGAACCTGGACTTTACACGCTTATTCTGAGCAGCCGTAAGCCCGAAGCCAAAGCCTTCAAACGCTGGATTACACATGAGGTCATTCCCACCATCCGCAAAACCGATGGCTACATGACAGACTCCCTTCTGGAACGCATTCAGAAGGAACCTGCGGTCATTGTGGAGTTTGCTCAGGCGTTGATTCTGGAAAAGAATCGTGTGAAGGCTCTTGAGTGTGAGCTGAACACGGCGAAGCCCAAAGCTGATTACTACGACGCCTTCATCAATCCGGATGACTGCACCAATATCCGAACGACGGCGAAGGAACTGAAAATCCCGGAGCGCAAGTTCGTCCAGTTCCTTCTCAAAGAAAAGTACCTGTTCCGCTCTCCTTCCGGGCAGCTTCTTCCCTACAACAAGGACAGCAATGCCGGACTGTTCATCGTCCGCGATTTTGTGACGTTCTGCTACACCGGTTCTCAGACCTACTTCACGCCGAAGGGCAAGGAGGTCGTCCGAATGAAGTTCCAGAAAAAGTGCGGCGAAGAGTTGCTTCCCAAGATAGCAAGGTGATTTTCGTGGCAGTCTATCGCGTAAACAAGAATCGTGGCTATACCGTCATGGCGAACTTCCACCTCCGAGACAAGAGCCTGTCACTCAAGGCAGTCGGGCTACTCTCAAAGATGCTTTCGTTTAATGATGGCTGGAAGTTCTCAACCAAGGGACTTTCTGCAATCTGCAAGGAAGGTCCGGATGCCATTCTCTCCGCGCTCCGTGAGCTTGAAAAGCACGGCTACCTTGTCCGGCACCGGCAGAGAGACGGTAAAGGCAGGATGAGCAGCACAATCTTTGAGATATACGAAGAGCCGCAGGAGTCCACGCCAGAACGGGAAATGCCACACACGGAAAATCCATGTGTGGAGAAGCCAGATGTGGATAATCCACGCGGGGATAAGTCCGCACAAATAAATACTGATCAAGTAATTACCCAAGAAAGAAATACTCTCTCAAAGAACTATCAATCCATCAATCTTGATGTGATGGACAGGATGGATGAGCGAAGCGAGTATGAAGAGATTATCAAAGAGAATCTTGATTACGACATTCTCTGTCAGGATCCGAAGTTCGATAAAGACAGCTTCCGGGAGATCATGGACATCATGCTGGATGCCGTCTGTTCCACTGCGCCGACCATCCGCATCAACGGTGAGGATATGCCGCAGCAAGTGGTCAAGTCCCGGTTTCTCAAACTCAACAGCAGCCACATTGAGTATGTTCTGGAAGCAATGAACAAGAACCCGTCAGACATCCGCAATATCCGGGCATACCTTTTAACCGCTCTGTATAACGCCTCTCTGACGATAGACAATTACTACTCCGCCCTCGTCAACCATGATTTCTACGGGCAGGACAGATTGGCAGGGTCAAAGAAGTCCAAGACCTACGATTATAGCCTTTGTGAAGACACTCTTTAATGGCGTCAATTTGAGCAATGCTCGGAAAGGAGGACAGTGTAAATGAAAATCATCTATCGCCGGATTGTGCCGCCTTAGCGTCGGCAGCAGTCCCCATAATCATTCCAAGGAAAGGAGGTAAACACAGCAATGCAGGATGAAGTCAACACCAAAGTTGTTGCAATCATGATCAAGGGCGGCAAGATCTCAGCCGAGGTGCTGAAAAAGGCACTGGACAAGTTCGTGCAGGAGATCGAGAAGGCGCAGAAGCAGATGCAGCATCCCAAAACCTATCGCGGCAAGCAGTCCATCAAGCATCTGATAAGTCAGAACGCCGCCATCTCCAACATCGAAGTGACGGACGGCAACATCAAGTCCTTTGAGCGGACTGCCAGCAAATACGGTCTGGACTTTGCACTCAAGAAGGACGTTTCTGTTGAGCCGCCCAGCTATCTTGTCTTCTTCAAGGGACGGGACGTTGATGTAATGACCGCCGCCTTCAAGGAGTTCTCTGCCAAAACGGTCAAGCAGAAGGAACAGCCGTCCATCCGGCACAAGCTGAATCAGGAGAAAGTTCAGAGCAAGGCGCAGCATAAGGAGAAGGTCAAGGTCAAGACCAAGGATCGGGGTGTGGAGCTGTGAACAAACCCGATGTGAAGAAGCTCGTTCTTCTGAACCTACCGTATGTCTTCGCCTTCTACTTTGCGGATAAAATTGCCGCCGTGTTTCGTCTCGCTCCCGGCACGGAGTTCATCGACAAGCTGACAAACGGCTTTGCCGTGTTCGGCACTGCCTTTGCAAATCCGCTTCCCAGCTTTCATCCCGTTGATCTGCTCGTCGGTCTGGTCGCCGGTGTGTTGCTCAAGCTGGCGGTCTATGTCAAGGGTAAGAACCGCAAGAAGTTCCGACAGGGCGAAGAATACGGCTCTGCCCGCTGGAGTGCATAATTTTAAGTGTAAAGGAAGCCTATATGGACGCACAGGAGGTTATGCACATGACTGA
>CAJFUA010000080.1 GCA_904420085.1 uncultured Eubacterium sp.
AAAAGTCATTGCATTTCTCTGCACTTTTTACTTGCAAAATACAACAGTTCAGGTAAATCTATTTGAATATAATCAAATGTTTTTCTAGTGATAGTATCAAAGACTGATCCATGAACATTTTGAGAAAACATCTGATTATTAGCAAGAAGCCAGTAATAAATGTATTCTGGAATAGCTAAATTTTCTTTTACTCGTAGCCCATAAATAGACTGATTAAACGTATATCCTGAGTGCACCATCATTATTTCACCAACAGTTCCTCTTGCAGAAATTAAAATATCTTTATCCTTCGTTATTTTGGCAGAACTATTGTTTAACCCAGTTTTAGTAATATAACTACTCACAGTTTTAGGATACTTAGAAGTAAAATCCTTTATTGTCAGCCATGGTACATTACCACCCCAATAATCTTTAATTGATTTCTTTGGAGTCCCTCCGCTTATTATTTCAACACAATCAGATAATCTATATTTCATATCCAAGCTCCTTCAACACATCCTTAATCTGTGCTTGTAGCTTATTACTTTCTTCAAACTGCTCTTTAAGCTCGCTAGTAAGACGCTTCATCTTGACTTCATATGGCTCACCATCATCTTCTTGCTTAGCCAAGCCAACATATCGGCCTGGAGTTAGTACATAATCGTTTTTAGCAATTTCATCTAGCTTTGCGACCTTACAAAAGCCGGCAACATCCTTGTATTTTTGGTCGTTTGTCCCACGGTATGCGTGATAGGTATCTGCTACTTTTTTGATATCATCAGCATTAAAAGCACGGTGGGTACGATCAATCATTTCACCAAGATTTCGCGCATCAATAAACAATGTTTCACCCTGACGTGAACGCTCATCATCAGAATTCTTATTCATATCAACAAACCACAATGATACCGGAATACCTGTTGAATAGAACATCTTTTCTGGCAAAGCAACAATAGCATCAATCTTGTCATCTTCAAGGATTGCCTTACGAATTGCTAATTCTTCTTTATTTGATGTTGATAGCGCACCATTAGCAAGAACAAAGCCTGCCTTACCATCTGGAGCTAACTTACTGATGATATGCTCAATCCAGGCATAGTTGGCATTCCCTGTTGGTGGCACACCATATTTCCAGCGAGCGTCGTCTTGAAGTTTTTCGCCACCCCATTTTTTGATATTGAATGGTGGATTAGCAAGAATATAATCAAAACGAATTCCTTTGTGCAAGTCATTAGTAAAAGTATCACCTTGATGAGGTCCTAAGTCACTATCAATTCCACGAATAGCAAGGTTCATCTTGGCTAATTTCCAAGTTGTCGGATTTGATTCTTCACCAAATACGTGTAAATCTTTTAATTCACCCTGATGTTTTTTAACGAATTCCTCAGATTGAACAAACATCCCACCTGAACCACAGCAAGGGTCATAAATTCGTCCTTTATATGGTTCAATCATTTCAACCAGAATTTTAACGATTGAACGTGGAGTATAGAACTCTCCGCCATGCTTACCTTCTTGACTAGCAAATTCATTTAAAAAATATTCATAAACCCGTCCTAAAACATCTTTATCTACCGATTCTTTGCTGCCAACTTTAATATCAGAAATTAAGTCAACAACTTCACCTAAACGAGTCTTATCTAAATCAGGCGAAGCATAGTTTTTACTCAAAATTCCGCGAAAAGAATCATTACTCTTTTCAATGGCAGTCATTGCATCGTCAATTACTTCCCCGATTTGTGGTGTCTTGGCGGCATGTTCAATTTTTGCCCACCGTGCTTGTTGTGGAACCCAGAAAATATTATTCTCAAGATACATGTCCGGGTCTTCAGCGTCTTCTGGATAATCAGTTTTCAATAATTCTTGTCGGCGCTCTTCAAATGAATCAGAAGCATACTTAAGAAAAATTAATCCCAATACAACATTTCGATATTCAGAAGCATCCATACTCCCTCGAAGGGCATCCGCTGCTTTCCAAAGTTTATCTTCAATATTTAATTCTTTTGATTTTGTTGCCAAAAGTAAAACCCCTTCTCTTACATACTTTCATAAAATTCATGCATCTTCTTTGCCATTAATTGGCGACGTTGGTTAAGAAATTCATTGTAGTCATGAAAATCATAATTAACTATTTCTTCCGGAATTGCATTTTCGTGATTATTTGATGTAGTCATAAATTCTGTAATACTTTTATCCGTTAAATAATCTTTAGGTGCCATGTCACTAATTTCTAGGTTTTTTGGTTGAGTTACCCAAACGTAATTAGCGATTTGATTGATATCACCTTTTGAGTAACCATTCTTTCGTAAATATGCCTGTGGGAAAATGTGATGAATATTACCTTCTTCTACCATCACTGTTTCTGCTGACGTATCCTTTGCAAGCCATGCTGTATCTTTTTCATAGATTTGTGCCATCTGAAATACCCGCCAACTTGAAGCCTGGGTAGATTGAACTCGTAGCTGATTTGGTAACGTTCCATTCCAAAATGAATCATTCATTTCACGTTTTAGTATCTCGTCCAGCACTACTAATGAATCATTTTCACGGGTAATCAGCTTCAAATCACTTTCTGTAATAGTTTCAGAAGAGCCACTATACCTTCCTGTTAATGCCGACATAATAATCCATCGCTTTAGATATGAGTCAATTTGTGATTTAGGGAAGCTAGTGTTTTGGCTAAGATAAAGAAATAACATGTAGCCAAAATTAAATACCCCATGACCCATTAAGCCCAATTTGCCACTATTTCGCATCCCCATATCACGCAGGATCATTAAATAGCGTTGAAAATTTGACTTATTGAAAACTAAAGAAGCACCATACTTCATTTTTTCATAGTTAGCGTTCATTCCTTCTTCGCTGAAGTTACGTGCTTCAAAATCACGTCCTGAAATCAGGCTAACCATATCTGCTAATTTACCTCTCTTAAACGAGACTGCCAAAATCAAGTGTAAAATATCTGCGTACCGTGGCTTATATATTGGATCGTTCTCATTGGCAATCCACTTAATTTGACTGAATTCCTGAGTACTAGCAAAATCAGCATCAAATTTTTCAATATTTTGCAGTAAATTGGGATCATTTAAAAGTTGAACAAAATATTCAATTTGCTTTCTAAGATTATTTCCTCCATGGACAGTATCCGCAGATAATCGTGACATTGCTAAATCAGCTGATGACAAAGAAACTCCCTTAGAGTTAATTCTGTTAAAGATATCAGTAACTGACCCAATACTCAAATTAGAACTTAATTCAATATTACCGATTTCAGATTGTCGAATCGCTAACAGATTTTGCAAGGTGACTCCTAACTTCTCTGGTGCCATCCCTAATTTTTCAGCATTTTCTGTAACATATGAATATGAATTAAAATCAGACTTGAAGATCTCTGAAATATCATTTATCCATAATGGATCTTTTTCGATAGCACTGTTTAACGTATTAAATTCCTCAGTACTTGGCTTAAAAGAAATCTTTACACGTTTAGTTATATATTGCTGCGATACAACTTTTTCACCACTTAATGCTGCTTTTAATGCAGTTAATCTTTGCTGACCATCAATTATTATTTCTTTATTATTCGATGATGAATCATTTTTTAATCCTACTGTTGGATTTTGCCACGTAACAATATATCCAATTGGATAGCCATTATATAATGAGTCGATTAAATCCCTAACCTTTGATGTAGACCAAACAAAAGGTCGTTGCATTTCTGGGAGTCCAACTCGTCCTTCCTTAATCCAACCAAGGATTTCCTCAATTGTTACATTATCAACATGATAGTTTTTAACCATATTTTAGTTTCCTTAAAGTCTTTATTTTTATTACAATAAATAATCAAATAAATTATATACTTTAAAAGAAATCGTGAAAAGTTCCCGATTAATCTAAGTATAATATTGAATTTAAAGCGTTTTCTATCATTTTGTGCAATAATAAACTTGTTGATTGATACTCTATGAATCACAAAAGGAGATCTTAGTATGGTTGAAGAACAAAAAGTCGCTGTTATTACTGGTAGTAGTCGTGGAATTGGTAAAGGAATTGCTGAACAGCTTGGTAAAGATGGCTATGCAATGGTTATTAATGGCTACCATAAAGACGAAACCGATAAAACTACTAAG
>CAJFUA010000081.1 GCA_904420085.1 uncultured Eubacterium sp.
CGGGCGGCCAGATTTATAAGCTCCCGGCTTCTCTCCTTCTTTACCGCCTCCGGCACCTGATCCGGCATCCCGTCCGCCCGGGTACCCTTTCGGCGGGAATAGGGGAATACATGCATCTCATAGAAATTCACCTTTTTTACAAACTCCCTGGTGGCTGCAAATTCCTCATCGGTTTCCCCGGGAAAACCGGTGATTACATCGGTGGTAATGGCCGGCTGTTCAAATTCTGCCCGCAAAAGAACGCACTTATTCAAATATTCCTGGGCCGTATAATGACGGTTCATCCTTTTTAAAACGCTGTCGCAGCCGCTCTGCAAAGACAGGTGAAAATGGGGGCAGATCTTCTGGCAGGCAGCCAGCGTCCGGACAAAATCCTCCGTAATAATGCGGGGCTCCAGAGAGCCCAGACGAATTCTCTCTATCCCGGGAATCTCCGCCACAGCCAGAATCAGTTTTTTGAGGCCCTCGCCAAAGGGCGCCTCCGGCGTCCGCTTTTCCCCCTCGAAATCCAGTCCATAGGAGCTTAAGTGAATGCCGGTGAGCACCACCTCCCGGTAGCCGGCCTGCGCCAGATGCCGCACCTCTTTGCACACATCCTCCGGCAGCCTGCTGCGCACCCGTCCGCGAACATAGGGAATGATGCAATAGCTGCAAAATTGATTGCAGCCGTCCTGCACCTTCAAAAAGGCCCGGGTATGGCTCTCCGCTCCTCCCGTATCCAGCTCCTCATAGCAGGAGGGACCGGTCAGATCCGCAAGAACCGCCCGCTTCTCCTCTTTTCCGGCGAAATACTCCTCCAACAGGGAAAAAAGCTGTCCCTTCTGATTGTTTCCAATAATTATATCCACGGCGGGGTCGGCCAAAACCTCGTCTCCTCTGGCCTGAACATAGCAGCCGGCCGCCACCACCACGGCGTCGGGATTCTGTTTTTTGGCCCGGTGGAGCATCTGGCGGGACTTCTGGTCGGCGATATTGGTCACGGTACAGGTGTTAATTATATAGACGTCGGCCTGCTCTCCCTCGGGGACGATCTCGTAGCCGCCCTCCAAAAGCTGCCTTCGCATGGCTTCCGTCTCATAGGAATTCACCTTGCAGCCCAGGTTGTGAAACGCCGCTTTTTTACTCATATTCTGCGATTCCTTTCTTGCTTTTTTCTCATCAAAGTCCTTGACACGACGCTTCTTACTGCGCTACTATGATACTATACCGGGTCGCATTCTCCCGGATATCCGTATCACAGTCAAAGGGGGTTTTCTCAAATGAAAACAGTCAAGATTTCTCTCAATTCCATCGATAAGGTTAAGACACTGGTGAACGAGCTAGCCAAATATGATTCCGATTTTGATCTGATCAGCGGCCGCTATGTCATCGATGCCAAGTCCATGATGGGCATCTTCAGCCTGGATTTATCCAAGCCCATCGATCTGTGCATCCACTCCGACGACGATGCCGACGCCGTGCTCACCGCTCTGTCCTCCTTTATTCTGGAATGAAGCGTACCAATTCCGTGCCGCATACCCGAAAGCGCATATTTTTTCACAGCAGCGCTTCCCGGGTATGCGGCATATTCTTTATTCCGCCCAGATGACCTCTCTGGTCTCCAGGGCTGTCTTTACCATCTCGTCGATCTTTTCTCCCAGCTTCTCCTCCGAGCGGTGAATCACCTTCAGATTGGGCTTGGTCACCGGATGCTTGGCCACAAATATGGTGCAGCAGTCCTCATAGGGCAGGATCGAAGTCTCGTAGGTCCCAATTTTCTCCGATATGGTCACAATATCCTGTTTATCAAAGGCGATAAGAGGCCGGTATACCGGCAGCGTGCAGACCTCGTTGGTGGCCATCAGACTCTGCATGGTCTGGGAGGCTACCTGTCCGATGCTCTCGCCGGTAATCAGTCCCAGGCAGTCCTTCTCCAGAGCAATCTGCTCCGCGATGCGCATCATATAGCGGCGCATCAGAATGGTCAGCTGATCGTGGGGGCAGGTCTCATAGATATAGAGCTGGATATCGGTGAAATTCACCACATGCAGCTCGATAGGCCCGGAATAGCGGGCCACTTCCTTGGCCAGATCCACCACCTTCTGCTTGGCCCTCTCGCTGGTATAGGGCGGGGCATGGAAATAGACCGCATCGATTTTAGCCCCTCTCTTGGCGATCATATAGCCGGCCACCGGGCTGTCGATACCGCCGGATAAAAGGAGCATGGCTTTGCCCGCCGTCCCCACCGGCATGCCGCCGGCTCCCGGTATGGTCTGGGAATACACATAGATTCTCTCCCGGATCTCCACATTCAGATAGATATCGGGATGATGCACATCCACCCGGATATCGGGGAAGGCCTGAAGGATGGCTTCGCCCAGCTCGGCGTTGATCTGATTCGAGTTTTTCGGATAATTCTTTCTGGCTCTTCTGGCCATCACCTTGAAGGTAAAATGCTTGTCCGGATAGGCCTCGTCCAGATAGGCGATCACATCCTGGGAAAGCTTCTCAAAGCCCTCGTCGTCCAGAATCACCACCGGGCAGATGCCCACGATGCCAAATACGCGGCCCAGAGCCCCCACGGCCCCGTCATAGTCATAGTCTCCCTCGGCATGGGCATAGATGCGCCCCTGCTCTTTCATCACATGGAAATGCCCCTCCACCGGCTTTAAGGCCCGGCGGATCTGCTTTACCAGCGCGTCCTCAAAGAGGTACCGGTTCTTGCCCTTGGTAGCGATTTCCGCATATTTAATCAAAAAAGAATGATACATAATTTGTCCCCTTTTTCGTTTTATCTTCTCTGAAAACGCCGAAGCGCCGGCACCAGCTCCTTAAGCGCCCGCAGACACTCCCCGGCCTCCTCCATGGTGTTCAGATCGCTGAAGCTGAAGCGAATCGTACTGTCCAGCCATTTTTTATCGCAGCCGATGGCCTTTAACGTATCGCTGACGGCCGGGTGATTGGAAGCGCAGGCCGAACCGGAAGACACATAGATTCCTCTCTCCTCCAGAGCGTGCAGCAGCACCTCGCTTCTCACCCCGGCAAAGCC
>CAJFUA010000082.1 GCA_904420085.1 uncultured Eubacterium sp.
CGGGTCGCCGACCTGGAGGCGTGGCGGGAGGACTCCAAAGACTTCCATGCCAAGTTCTACGACTGGCAGCGGGAGCAGATCGCCAGAGAGGCCAGGCTGGACGAGCAGCTCTCCAATATGGACAAGAACATCAATAAGCTGGTCTCCTGGCAGGAGGGACAGCAGAGCGCACCTAAGAAACGCTGGGACGCCATTTTGGACAAGACCATTTGGGCCGTGCTGGCGGCAGTGATCGCTTTTGTACTGGCCAAGATTGGGCTATGAGGAGGGGTTCCCGTGCCCAGCAACATGCTTACCACTGACACCTCATTTCCACAACTGACGGACAAGCAGACCACGGACGAAAAGTTTTCCGTCATCACCAACTACCTTTACATGCTGCTGGAGCAGCTTCGTTACTCCATGGCAAACCTGGGACGGGAGAATTTCAACGACACGGCCTTTCAGGACATCGCCAACCTCATCACCGAGCCGGTCTATGTGCAGTTGGAGGACGTGGACGGGAACATCGCTTCCCTCTACGCCACCGCAGAGAGCCTGACCAGCCGGATGGGCGACGCCGAGGGGAATATCTCGGTCTTACAGCAGACCTCCACCAGCCTCACCAGCCGCATCTCGGACGCGGAGGGAAATATCTCCTCCTTGCAGCAGACCTCCCAGTCCCTGACCAGCCGGATCAGCAACGCGGAGGGGGATATCTCCTCCCTGACCCAGACCGTGAACGGCTTCACCCTGGAGGTGAGCAATGGTTCTACCTCCTCGGTGATCCGGCTTCTGTCGGGGAGCGCGGAGATTTCCAGCCAGACCATCCAGATGAATGGGCTGGTGACCTTTACCGGACTGGCCGACGGGACCACCACCATCAACGGCGGGTGCATCAAGACGGGCCTCATTGACGCACAATACCTGAACCTTTCCGGGGCCATCACCTTCATGGACCTATCCGATTCGCTCCAGCAGCAGTTGGAGGACAATGAGCTCCCAGAGTACATCAAAAGCACTTACATCGACTCCACCAGGATCGAGTCCCCGGACATCTACGCCGGAAATTTTTATGGAAACACCTTCAACATCTATCCGGAGAGCGGGAACAATGGAAGCTTCAACCTGTACGGGGATTTCGGAGGGACGGCCAACATGTTTCAGATACAGTATTGGAACACAGGCACCTCCCCCCGGGTCCAGTTCGATTCCCCCTATGGGGCCTATGCAGACTGGTATTTTGACCGCACCAATTTTTATGGGCGGGTGGACTTCTCTCAGGCCACGGTGGAGGGGCTGAGTACGACAGCCGTCTTTGGGTAAGGAGGGGCTATGGCATCGCTCACTTTGACCGGCGGGGAGGAGGAATTCTCCTGGCGCATCACGGGGCTCAGCAGCGGCTTCTCCCAGGCAAACGGATATGAAGAGGCCGGAATCACAGAATACCCGTTTACGCAGGAGGCCTCCCAAATCTATGGGATCGTGGACAGCATTTCCGCCCCTGCCACGGGGAGCTCCACCTCCACCACCCGAAGAACGGTCTCTTACGACCAGGGAACCTATCAATTCTGGGCCTATACCCTGGCGCAGAACGGGACCTACTATCCGGCGGGGACTGCCACAGTCACCGTCACAGGGGCATCTTCCCAGCGCCCCAGCGATTGGAGCTGGTGGAGCGACATCTATTCCGGCGCTCCGATCTCCATTACAGCATCGGAGTACAACGCATTTACAGACAGGATCAACGAATTCCGGGCCTATAAAGGGCTTTCCAATTACAGCTTCACCCGGGCCAGCTCCGGGGCGGTGATCCGGGCTTCTATGGTGGGCCAGTGCAGCGACGCCATCAGTGACATGGCCCCGGTGACCAGCCCGCCCTATGCCCCGGCAGCAGGAGACGAGATCACAGCCCGGTTTTTCAACCGCTTGATGAATTCACTCAATTCCATCGACTAGGAGGGATCGCAATGGAACGAAATGATATTTACGGGGACAGCTTCCATCTCTATAGCAACGGGCAGCATTTGGCCTCGGTCACGCCCTGGAAGGAGATGGCCCCCAAGGTCCGGTTTGACTCCCCTGTGGAGGCCTATGCCCAGTGGGCCTTCCCCAGGACAGAGGTTTTCGGGCATGTGGACTGCTCCGGGGCAGAGGTGTCCGGGCTGAACCTGGAAGGCGGGGTATCCATTGGAGTGGAGAACGGAGCGCTCAAGATCACCGTTGGGCACTCCACCTGGTATCTGAATGAGGAAGGGTGGGAGAAGAAGTGACTGACGTGAAGAAGGAACTGGAAGCGGCCTATGGCATGCTTGCTGGGCTCCAGGTGAGCGGAGACGCGGTAGATGTGTTTGCCGCGGTCCGGGTCGCCCTGCGGAGGGCCATGCAGGGCATTTTGGAGATGGAGAAGACAGAAAAGAAGGAGGACTGACCATGCTCCCCCAGATGGTTTACGGCAGCGGCATCCGAAAGTCTACACAGATCCAATTCCGGGGCTATGACCACAATCTTTCGGCCCAGGACGGGGCTTTGTGGGATATGAAGAACCTGACCTCGGACCTCTATCCGCTTTTGTCCCCCAGGCGCCCCCGGTGGAAGGTCGAGACATTGACCAAGCCCAATGGGCTCTATGCCAAGGATGGGCTCTATTGGGTGGACGGGACCGGGTTCTATGCCGATGGAGTAAGACGGGGGACTGTGACGGACAGCCGGAAGCAGTTCGCCGGCATCGGGGCTTACATCATCCTCCTTCCGGACAAAGCCTATTACAACCGCCTGACTCAAGAATTTGGGAGCCTGGAGTCCTCCTGGAGCGGGACGGCAGACTTCCAGGACGGGACCTATGCCGGAGAGGAGGCAGAGGGGAACACCATCTACTCCTCCGGAGCCGACTGGGCCAGCCACTTCCGGGAGGGTGACGCCGTGACCATCGCCGGGGCCTCCACTGAGAGCAACAACCAGACCATCATCATCCGGGAGATCGAAGGGGACTATCTGCGGTTTTATGAGAACTCCTTCACCCAAGAGAGTGGGCAGTCCCTGACGATCTCCCGGGACATGCCGGACATTGATTTTATCTGCGAGAACGAGAACCGGCTTTGGGGCTGCAAGGGGGACACGGTTTACGCATCTAAGCTGGGGGACCCATTTAACTGGAACGTTTTTGACGGGCTCTCCACGGACTCCTATGCGGTGGACGTGGGGAGCGCCGGAGACTTTACCGCCTGTTGTTCCTACCTGGGCTATCCCTGTATGTTCAAAGAGGAACACATCTACAAGGTCTATGGGGATAAGCCATCCAATTTCCAGGTCATGGGAAGCGCCTCTCTGGGAGTGGAGAAGGGGAGCCACATGTCCCTGGCCATCGCGGGGGAGACCCTATACTACCTCTCCCGGATCGGCGTGGTGGCCTACACCGGAGGGATCCCCCAGAGTGTGGCAGACGCCTTTGGCACCGTCCGTTATAAAAACGCCGTAGGGGGCA
>CAJFUA010000083.1 GCA_904420085.1 uncultured Eubacterium sp.
GTTCTCAAAGCAATCATGGAAACACCAAGTATTACAAAGCAAACGCTCTGCGATATAACTTCACTTGGAAAAAGCACGATAGATCGTACTATTAAGGCATTAAAAGAAAAAGGACTTATCCAGCGAGTCGGTTCAAACAAATCTGGATACTGGAAAGTCATAAAGTAAGAAAAAGACCTTGAAATTCTGCTTAGATGACTTACTCTTGTGTTTGTGCCTTTAAAATGGTTGCAAAAGTTCCAACACGCTAAATAAAGAACCGACGTGTAGGATGCGTCGGTTCTCTTTTTGATATATGGACTACACCAATGGATGGAATGGCAACCGACTCAACTGCTCCATGATGATCGAGATGTGCTCGATGTCTATTCCCGCAAACGCCTCATCCAAGATCATGATCGGCCTCATATAGTCTACATTGCAGTTGCATATTACAAATCCTTTTTTAATGATATTTTTGACTCTGCACCTTCCACATTTGCGCATACTTCCCGCCTTTTTCTATCAGGCAGTCATGTGTTCCCTCCTCAATGATTTTCCCCTGATCTAAAACATATATATAATTCATATCTTTTACTGTCGATAGGTGATGAGACACCATGATCAGTGTTTTATTTTCCGCATACTGTAAAATCATCTGATTGATCTTGTTCTCAGATATCGGATCCATCGCAGCAGAGGCTTCATCTAAAATGAGCAGACTGATATTTTCCGAAGCAATTTCTCTTGCAATCGCTATTTTTTGTGCCTCACCCCCAGATAATTCCGCTCCGTCTTCATCCAGTTCTTTTGTCAGAATGGTATTTTCCTTTCCCTTGAGCGAGTCTACTTTCGTACGGAGATCACACATATCTATGATTTCATTCAGGCCCTTTTCTGAAAGCTCTGCCTTTGTTTTAAGCAATATATTATCTTTTATAGACATAGCATAATAATGATACTTTTGTGTCACATTTCCAATTCGCTCTCTATACTCTTTCGTGTCTATGTTTCGCAAATCGACTCCATTGATGCTAATCTCTCCCTTGGTTGGATCATACAAATGAAGAATCAATTTTAACAGCGTCGATTTGCCGGATCCATTTTCTCCAACCACTGCTACTTTTTCTCCATTCCTTATTTTCATGTTAATATTGGTTAGAACTTCTTTCGTCGAAAATGGATATTGGAAAGAGACATTCGAGATCGTGATATCACTTCCTTCTCCAACAACTTTTATATCTCCCTTATTTCCCTCGATTTTAGAACCCATATTTAATATTTCAAGAACATCCTGAATCTCAACACTGATTTTATAAAATCGATTGACTCCATTGACGAATATAAACAACTCGTTACATAATTGTACTGTCGCCATAAAAAGCGCCATAAAACTACTTACTGAAACTCGGCCTATAAATACGCAAAACGTTAAATAAGACAATGTGCAAAATTCCAAAATAAAAACTCGGATTCCTCCATCGATAAGACCATAAAAACAAGCCTTTTTCTTCCTTGAAAACATCGTATGATTCAAATCATCGTACGCTTCACGATAGGAGCCCAAAAATTTCTGTTTTAATGGAAGCAAATGTATATCTTCTAAATATTCACGATTATAGAATATTTTCTCGATGTACTTGATTTTCATCTTATTTTGTGTATTTGCTTTTTCTGCATTATAGTTTTCTTTCGATATAATTTTATTAAAAAAGAATATAGATATAACGCTGATGACACTGAACAGTATCAGCACAGGATCCAGTGTCGCAATAATCGTAACAATTGTCCCCACATAAACGATTCTATCAAAAATTACGGTCACCGAATTCAAAAAAGTTTTTCCGATATTTTCACATTGCGTAATCGCACGATTATACTGTTTTTTAAATTCACTGGAATCAAAGTTCTCGATATCTAAATCGCAAACCTTTGTTATCATCTTTTCATTGATCCGGCACTTGAACTCGTTCTCGTATTTAGGAAGACATATTTCATCAAAAAGCATCTTCGTTATGTTTCTTATGATATTCAAAACTACGATACCTATGATCAAGCCCAGAATATATGTCAAATCTCTTCTTCCCATCAATTCATCCATGATCAATTTAGGAGTTAAAACCGTCGAAAGCGGCCCAACGATAGCCGTTAACGAAGTACATAGCGCAAGGATCACAAACGGCACAAATTTTCGACCTAATATTGATATTATAAAACTAAAACTTTTTCTCATCTTGAGTAGATTCTCCCTCTTTTTAGTTTTTATTGCGCATTTTAACTTAGTTTATTAAAAACCTCGCGCAGGCCATAAAACTACTTTACTGGCTCAACTATCCTCCCGACAACCTGGAAGTTTATCAATCTGATTTTCTCCAAAACATTCCTTCAGAAAATGCAATTTTCTCAAACAGCATACACATTTCTTCATCAGGATTGTAAACGCCTATGTTCAGACAATCCCACCCAAATTGAAGAAGCGCATTTTTACTTGTAAATATCATATTCATATCACCAGAATGATTTTCCATTATAGTATCAATAATTTCTGCCACCTGTTCTGGTGTGGGTTGTTCAATCCATTTTCCCCATTGAACTGCTGTGGGGTAATAACACATTGCTTTCAAAATGATACGGATAAATCTATCTCTTATTCCATAACGATCATAGTTGTTGAGAAAATAATTTTCCACTTTAAAAAACTGTCCTCCACAATCCTTTGAAACTTGTTGCGGAAGAAAATCAATTATAGCATGGACTTTCCAAAATTGCATCATTTATTTGCACCTAACATCACTTCCTTGTCAAATATATTGACTTCATTCGACTTTGGGGGCTTTCCATCGGCTTAACTACCACAACAATTTCGTCCAAATCTTTTATTATTATACTATATTTTCTGGTCAAATTCAACACATTTCAGGACAATTTTCCACTCATTCCCTTGCGTGTCTTCGTTCAGCACGTCTCTATATTTTCTCACTTTCAAAAATTGAAATTTTAATATCTTTATTTACGTCTCAATTCTATAGAAAAAACCGAACCCTATCTATCCCAGGATTCGGTTTCTCTTGCTATCATCCGCTATCGTGTCTTATCGTATAAAATTGGTTCTCTGGA
>CAJFUA010000084.1 GCA_904420085.1 uncultured Eubacterium sp.
CTGGATGCCTGCCTCAACCATGTGGTTTTTGACCTCGCGGACAATATCCTCCACAAAGGCCTCCCGGCTCTCCTTGCGGACATTGAGGCTCTCCGTCAGCTCCTCATAAACCAGAGGCTCCAGATACTTAAGGCAGAGATCATCCAGCTCAATCTTGATCTTGCTGATACCAAGCCGGTCGGCCAGAGGCGCATAGATATCCATCGTCTCTGTGGCCTTTTCCCTCTGCTTGGCCGGCGTCATATACTCCAGGGTGCGCATATTGTGCAGACGGTCCGCCAGCTTGATGAGAATCACCCGGATGTCCTTGGCCATAGCCAGAAACATCTTGCGCAGATTTTCCGCCTGCAGCTCCAGCTTATCCTTGGACCAGGACAGCTGGGTCAGCTTGGTGACTCCGTCCACCAGCAGGGCCACCTCTTCTCCAAAGATAGCCTTGACATCGTCCAGGGTCATATCCGTATCTTCCACCACATCGTGGAGGATGCCTGCGATGATGCTTTCCTTGTCAAGCTCCAGGTTTGCCAGAATAATGGCTACATGAACCGGATGTATGATATAAGGCTCGCCGGATTTTCTCTTCTGACCCTTATGCGCATCTCTTGCAGTCTCAAAGGCGCGGCGGATCAGCGACAAATCGTCCGACGGATGATATTTCTTTATACAGCGGACCAGATCTTCATAGAGTACCTCCGGATCATTGGTAGCCTCCACCACGTCCAGCGTCTTTTCCTCTTCGGCAATTCCGCTCTCGCGGACCTCTGCCTGGAGTTCCTCCCTGACCTCCTCACGGATTTCTTCTCTATAATCTCCTGCCACTTTTTCACCTCCGTTCTCCCCCGCTGCCCTCTCCTTTGCCGTCAGACATCCCCCTCCTTACGATAGCCTGACAGCAGCTGGAACACCTGATACTGGTATTCCGGTATATCCTTGGAGGAATTTAAAACTTCCTCGATATCGAAGGCCTGGAACTTGCCGTCCAGATACCCTACCGCCTTGTTTTTCTCTCCCTCCAGCAAAAGATCCACTGCCTTGGCTCCCATGATGGAAGCATAGACGCGGTCCTTGCAGGTAGGCGTCCCGCCCCGCTGCATATAACCCAGAATCGTCGCCCGGGTCTCAATACCGGTGGCCGCCTCAATGCGCTTGGCCATGCTGGCCGAATGACCGATGCCCTCGGCATTGATTATAATATGATGAGCCTTGCCTTTGTTGCGGTGCTCGATAATACGATTGATAATAGCCTGCTCATTGTTGTCATAACGCTCCGGCAGCAGCACATCCTCCGCCCCGTTGGCCAGACCGCACCACAGAGCGATATAGCCGGCGCTGCGGCCCATCACTTCGATAATGCTGCATCTCTCGTGGGAGGTAGAAGTGTCCCGCACCCGGTCAATCGCTTCCATGGCGGTATTGACCGCCGTGTCAAAGCCTATGGTATAATCGGTGCAGTTAATATCCAGATCGATGGTACCCGGCAGACCAATGGTATTGATCCCCAGCTTTGCAAGAGCGCCCGCGCCACGGTAGGAGCCGTCGCCGCCGATAACCACCAGGCTGTCGATCCCATGCTTGCGCAGAATCTGCGCCGCCCTCTCCTGTACCTCCAGCGTCTTAAACTCCTCGCAGCGGGCGGTGTAGAGCACCGTTCCGCCGCGCTGGATAATATCCGAGACGCTCCGGGAGTCCATGTCTTTGATTTCTTCATTTAAAAGTCCGGCATAGCCGCGGAGAATTCCCTTTACATTCAGTCCCTTTGCTATGGCCGTGCGCACTACCGCGCGGATCGCCGCATTCATGCCCGGCGCATCGCCGCCGCTGGTCAGCACGCCAACTGTATGCACATTGCTCATTTTCTACACACCTCCTGGCTTTCAGGTATCCGTTTACAGTCCATTGTAATTCATTTTTTTGCGCATTTCAATAGGCTTATCTACCACTTTCACATTTTCCGGGCCAAAGCGCGAAGCGAGCTTTTCTGCCAGATCCCCGTCCAGTCCCACGTTCCAGTTGGGCGGCAGAATCTTCTTTGCCCGCTCTTTTCGCAGGTAAATCACAACGCGGCTTTCTCCGTCCGCCTCCCGCAGCATCCCGGAGAGCTCTCCGATTCCTCTCTCCTCGGCCGCCTTGTCGTCAAACTGGACCCACAGCTCCC
>CAJFUA010000085.1 GCA_904420085.1 uncultured Eubacterium sp.
CCTTCGGTTGACATTGCCGCGCCGTCGGTCACAGTAAGCGGATTTCCCCACGCGTCGTAGGTAACGGTGTTTCAATCAGCGGTTTAAACAGGCAGCGTATATTTTACTATATATACGCTACCCTCTTTACTAAAAACAGAAATCAATTATTTTAAAATAACATTTTCAAATTTTTTTCCCATGTTTTGTCTTTCAATGCCTTGGCACATTTTAGACAAACAGAATATGAATATTGAAACAATGATTCATTCATCATTTCTTTTAGACGCTCAAGTATGCAAAAAGCTCCCGGCCAATTCATATCCTGCAGCCACTCCATTAGTTCAATTAAATAAGGAGAAAGTTCTTCATTAGTTCTTTTAGATAAAATTTTTGCACAGTTTTCCCATACACTTTTTCCGTATGGACTGCCGGGTTGTAAAAAAGCATTAATACACTTTACATCTTTAGCTAATTCAATACCTTGTGTTTGTTTTTCAATACTATTATTCCAATCTATTAACTCCATTATATAATCAATATCAGACATTTAACTAACACCATCCCATTTAATCACAACAGATTGCACCGCTATTGTACAAGGAAGTTTTAACCACCTGTACGCCAATTTCGGCAAGCGGCTGTAATTACCGCCTAAGGAGACAAAAAGACATCCTCTTTGTCTCCTATTAAGCGATAATGGTTATGGTTTCAGGGTCATAGTAACGGCTTTGCAGATAACAAAATACGGTGTCGCTGAATTTACGGACGTACCCGAGGTGGTAAGTTTGCCGCCTCGGGTGTCCCTCTTCAGTGAATTATATGATTGTCGTAATAAGCAAGCCGGCAAGCATCGCCGTTGTGATACCACGTCAATCGTAAGGGTTTTCCTAAAGCCTTTTTTGACTGTCGATTCCACTGAATAGTTAGAATAATGATAAATGACAGGAGATCACCAATGTTTAGAGGTCTGCGTGAGTGATGTAAATCACTTTTTTCGGTTAATACCCGTTCGTCGAATCAAATTATAAAAATCATGGGGAAGAATATCTGCGTTAATTTTACCGTAATGTGCACTGAACTGCTGGATTTTCCCGCTAAATGATTCAGAAACTATTTTCTTAAACTTTTCACAGTCTAAGGTACTAAAATCAAATTCAGAATTTAAAACTATAAGCTTTGTTTCTATGCCAAGCGACGAAATCCATTGTGCTACATTGTAAATATATGACAGATTATTTTCGTAATTAGAAAAACATAATTCAAAGGTGATTTCCGTTTTATTCTGCATTTTTGTAATAGTTACTACAGCTTTTCCATCTATTACAAATCGACTATCATCAACTATGGATTTCTTAAACAGCTTTCCGGACGGCATTTTACATTCACTGACGCGATACCTTTGTTTAAAACATTCTCTTATAGAATCACCAAATTTTAAATCTTCAACATCAAGCGTTATATAATAGCTTTCCATTCCCATTTTATCACCTCTTACTATTTAGTAAGAAAAATTTTAATTGTGTCGCGGCCGAGAAATCGCAATGCTGCTACACGATGATGCCCATCTGCTAATTGATAATATCCGTTTGGAAGTGCAGTTGCAAAAATTCTACCATATCCATTCATAGGAATTGTCTTACAATAATTGCTTACTATTCCCTGTGCAGGACCAACAGTTGCACCCAATGCAGCACCAGCCGCCATTTGTAAAACACCGCTAACAACATTTAACGCACCGGTCAACCACTTCGACCACTGTCCTGTTGGATCGCTTATGTTAACGGGGTTGTTAAAACAGTAGGAGTATAGATTATATCCTCGAATATCTCCGCAAATACCTGACAACTCTCCGTCAGCATTAAGAAATCTTCCGGTTTTGGGAGCATAGTAACGGCTTTGCAGGTAATAAAAACGCTTTAGGGTTTACGCTAACCATCCCCTGCTTTTCACTTGCTGTTGCTTCATTGCACAGATTTATAATATAATCTTTTAAATACAATTTTCACAGTGTTGCTGCTATCATAAAGCAAAAACTCAAAGCTTAAATGTTTTTCATCGAACTCCGAAAATTCTCCAATAATATAATCGCCGAATTCAAGATAACCGTTTATTATATCAATATCTGCCATGATTTTCTTGACATCTTTAAATAATAATGAAAAATATTTGTCCTTTTTCCATAAGTTCTTCTAGCAAATTGCCGTTTTGTAACTTGAAATTCAATTAAAATACTATCGTGCATTCCTGATTGGGTATAGAATTGAAAAAAATTTTTTGAAAATCGCGATTTTATTGTTTCAAGATAAAAACGGTAATTATTTAATCCTTGCTGCCATTCCTCTTGATTTTTTGTATTTAAATTAATATATTTCATACACTTAACTCCAGACAATGAAAAAATAAGATCCAATTATTGGCGCCAATGGATATGTAGACGGATAGCTATTGCGTCTTTTGTTTGTTATCTTAGTGAACCGTCTCCTGAGTTATACGGAAATATCAGAAAATCTATGCTCCGAAAATTTTTTACGTAAAAAGTAAGTAATTATCAATATTACCAAACAAATAAACATAAAAGTCCAAATGCGCACAAATAAAGCGGTTTTGGTATTGATATTTGGCGTAACAGGTATTTTATACGAAACATTAGGTCCGGCCGGTTATGAAAAATACTTGCAAAATTAAAAATCCCATGGACAATGTCGAACTAAAAGTTGTTGTTTCTCCAAATATCTTTGAAACTTGTTGGTTTAAGATATGATTTGCTCCTATGCCTGCGGCTTTTTAAAAGGAGTAATTCCAATTATTTGTTTGCCGTTATCAAAGACGGTTTCAAAAACATCAATTGTATTGTTTACCGTATCTATAATTACAGAAACCTGACCGTTTGCTTCGTAATAAAAAATTTGTTTTTTACTGTTGTCTCCATTATATACCTTCTCCTTTAGGCGGTCAAGAGAATCGTATGTATAGGTTATATATCCGCCGTTTCCGAGATAACGCGGCCGCCAAATATGCGCCTGCGCAGAACAGCACGAATACGGCTATTTCTAAATCCTGAAAGCCTTAAAATCGTTATCTTTTTATTCCGTAATCATTTTAATTCCCTTTTCAAGCGTTTCAAAATCGAGCATTCCGCTGCCGCGCGTCACCAGATTGCCGTCTTCATCGATAAAAAAGGTGGAAGGAAATCCGGTCACATAATACGCGTTAACCGCCTCGAGCTTTGTGTCAAAGAAAACGTCAAACCCGAAGCCTTCCTGTTCAATATATTTTTTTGCGGACTCCATCGTCTCCTGAACGCCGTCGGTAGCATTTACCATTAAAAACTGCACATCGGGATATTTCTCAAACGCCTTATCAAAATCCGGCATTTCCACCTTACAATAATAGCACCATGTTGCCCAGAAATTAAGGACGACAGGCTTTCCCCTGTAATCAGAAAGTCTCACCTCTCTGCCGGTATTATCAAGCACCGTAAAATCCGGCGCCGCATATTCGTTTCCCTCCGCAGTATTATCCTGAGTTTCCGAACTCTGCATAAGGTTGCTTCCGCCGTAATTCTTACCAAGCGTTTGATACAAAACGGCGGCCGCCGCGATAATCGCGACAAGCAGCACCGCGGCAGTAATAC
>CAJFUA010000086.1 GCA_904420085.1 uncultured Eubacterium sp.
ATCCTCTTGATTTTTACAATTGTCTTAAACTGCCTGTATATCCATTGGCTGATTCGGCGTGCCCGCCGGAAAGAGCGCGGCTATGAATGCGGGCTGAAATGCGTGCAGAGGAAGATATGCCCTCTTTCCTGTCCTCCATTGTCGCATTGGCTATCCCCATTGTATTCTCCATGGTGACGATACTGCTCCTTCACTGGGATACCATCCCCGCTGCTCTCCTTGGACTGGTATTGGGCATGATCTTCCTCATCATTGTAAACAGGAAATATTTCAAAGGAAGCATCTTTGAAAGCATCCGCACAAATGTGGAAGGCATCCAGTGGAATATTATCAGTGCATTGGCGGTCTGCGGTTTTGCAACAGTCATTGCGAATACCAGCGTATATCATGCGATTATTGGAGCGCTTACTTCCGCCAATATCAATCCATATGTTCTGACGGTGATCGCGGCTCTGGTGCTCGGCGGACTGTGCGCTGACTTTATTGCCGGGTCGGCGACATTTGCCGGAACGGTGGGTGCGTATATCATCCAGTCCGGCGCCAACGTTCAGGTACAAGTTATGCATCGTCTGGCGCTGGCATCAACAAGTGTCTTTGATTCCCTGCCTCATGGCGGCATGGTTCTTCTGGCGCTGAACATGTTCGGATACAACCATAAGGAAGCATACAAGTACCTTGTCGGCTCCAATATTGTTGTCCCGCTGTGTACCACTATTTTCGGCCTGATCCTGTCGCTGACCGTGTTTGGCTGATTCGTATGGTGCGCAGAGAAAGGAACTAAGTAATATGAAACTTACAACTTTATTCAGCCCGATGAAAATCGGCAGCTGTGAGATCCCCAACCGCACGGTAGTACCTGCAATGGTTTCCAATATGTGCCCGGATAACGGGAAGGCCTCTGAACAATACATACGTTACCACGAGGAAAAAGCAAAAGGCGGCTGGGGGCTGATTATTACAGAGAACTACCGGGTCAATCCTACCGCCGGGGGATATCCATATATCTGCGGGCTCTGGGATGAAAGTCAGATCGAAAGCCATAAGCGGTTTACCGATACGATTCACCAGTACCAAAGCAAAATATTCTGCCAAATCTACCATGCGGGCCGGCAGGCAAACCACCTGGTGAATGGAGGCGTACAGCCTGTCTCCTGCTCACCGATCGCGGATGCATGGAACAAGGAAATCCCACATGAACTGACCACAGAAGAGGTAGGGCAAATCGTGGCCGACTTTGGCAGAACTGCGCGCAACTGCAAAAATGCGGGATTTGACGGGATTGAAATCCATGCGGCCCACGGCTACCTCATTCACCAGTTCCTGTCCCCAAACTGCAACCACCGTATTGATAAATATGGTGGCAGCTATGACAATCGTGTGCGGATTCTAAAGGAAGTTATGTCCGCCTGCCGTGCTGCCGTCGGCCCGGACTTTCCTATAATCGTTCGAATCTCCGCAGAAGAAAACTCGGAAGGCGGCAGACGGTTCCATGAGACCCGCATGATTCTGAAACAGTTGGAGGAATGGGGGGCGGATGCAATCCACCTATCCACTGGTATGTACGGCGTATTCTCATCGGTTGGGATTGTCGCCTCGCACTTCCAGCACCACGGCTGGACGCAGGACTTTGCCGCAGAAGCAAAGAAGCTTGTAAATATACCGATCATTACTGTGGGGCGCATTGCAGAACCGCGCATGGCGGAGGATATTCTCGAGTCCGGCAAGGCGGACTTTATCGCCATGGGGCGGGAATCCCTGACCGACCCGCATTGGCCCAATAAAGCCAAAGAGGGGCGCTACAATGACATACGCCATTGTATTGGTTGTCTCCAGGGATGCACAGCGTCTACTTATCAGGGAGTTCCTCTAAACTGCGTCATCAATCCGGAGCTCGGTCACGAGTTTGAGTATGATTACACCAAGGTGAAGAACCCTAAAACCATATACATTGCAGGAGCCGGAATTGCTGGTATGGAGGCTGCCCGCGCGGCTGCAATCAAAGGACACAATGTGGAGCTATTTGAGGCAAAGGACACAGTAGGTGGTCAATTTGTCTCCGCTGCATATCCCCCCTATAAGGGGGATTATGCCAATTATACCGGATGGCTCTACCGGGAAATCCAGAAATATGATAATATTAGGCTGCACCTTCATACGGAGCTTACCAGAGAGATGGTTCTGGAGGGAAAGCCTGACAAGATCATCGTTGCGACAGGTGCCGCCGGTATTGTTCCCAAGATACCCGGAATAGAAAATCCAAAAGTCGTTATGGCAGAGGACGCACTCCTGGGCAGAAAGGAAGTTAGGATGAACGTCCTGATTGCGGGCGGCGGTATGGTTGGCTTGGAAACTGCTGCATTTTTTGGCATGCAGTGCAAGTCCAAGGTGACTGTCATCGAAATGAAGGAAGCTGTTGCCACGGATATGGAGGCCGGTATCCGGGATGATTTGAAAACAACCCTGCGCCATCTTTTTGTCGAAATTCTGTGTAATACCTCTATTGCCGGCATCACTGACGAAGGCGCTCTGATTAAGCAGGGAAACGATATCAGGCTCTACCCCTGTGATACAGTTGTTATGGCCATCGGCACCCGTTCCAATCAGTCGCTTCTTGATGAACTGAGGGATTGCGGCATTGAAATTGTAGTTGTTGGCGATGCGGTTAAGGCCCGACAGATTACACAGGCCAGCCGCGAAGGCTTTGTTGCTGGGTTGAATGCATAAAGGCTGATCCGCTGGTACAAATCCCAAAATAAAGGGGAATCCACAATGGCACAGTATAAAATCCAGGTTCTGGAGATCGGGTATGATACAAAATTCCCGGCAGGGATTGCCTTCGATTTTGAGCACATGCAGAACGAAGCAGTCTACTCCCCTTTTGCAATGACGCTCATTCAGGGGGAAGGGCATACAATCCTGTTTGACTGTGGCATAGATCCTCACGACCCGTTTTCGAAAGAGAAAATTCGAATGGAAGGGGATCAAAATTGCCATGACACAGGAGAAGTCTTACTGTCCATTGGCATTAATCCCGCCGATATTGACACGGTTATTTTGAGCCATTGCCACTGGGATCACATCGGTGGGATGAAATTCCTGCCGAACGCCACATTTTATGTTCAGGAAAGAGAGTTGACGTGCTGGGAGAAGGCGATGGCGGACAGCGACTTTCCCCATACGCACAAAAGGATCATGAACCCGGAAAACCTGCTGGAATTGAGAAAATATGCAGACCAGGGCCGAGTGGTGTACCTAGATGGTGACGCAGATGAGCTTTTCCCCGGGATTTCGGTAAAAGCCGCTGCTGGGCATAGTTTCTGCCAGAGCATGCTGTTCGTGACAAGTGGCGGTATGCGTTTTGCACTCATCGGCGATGTGGCAATGCGTCCAGAGAGCTTCGTCGGTACGGAGTCCACTCCGGGCTTTCTCCCAAATCTCAAGTTTTCGGTAGCGCCTATTTGGGACATTACACGTTCCTATCGCAGTGTTCTGGACTGGGTCAATGGAGATATTTCTCACATCATTCCCACTCACGATGGAACACGCAGGGATCATTGGCCGACACATAAGAGTGAGCTTGGCCTCGATGTCACGACTGTATGTAAATAGTGTAAAACACTTATGTAATCCCACCTGATTTGCCTGCAAATATCCAGGGTCTGTCTGAAAAATATCGAGTCCGGCTTTACCGTCGAAGGAAGAGGCGCGGCACAGC
>CAJFUA010000087.1 GCA_904420085.1 uncultured Eubacterium sp.
CACTCTACACGCTGGCCGCTTTTGGTATGTCCTTTTCCCCTCTCGAATTTTCTTCATTTCCCTATTGACTTTTTATTTGCAGACTCATAAAAAGATCAGCAGCTATTGAAATACTGTAAAAGACAGAAAATCAGGAGAATTTAGATATGTGCTTTATCGAAGACGCGTATAGAGCCATTATTGACAAAGAATTTTTTGAAAAAGTGTAGGCTAGGAAAAGGCATATTGCGTTATAGTGCCTTTTATGAGAAAATATTATTGTCAGTTTTGCAGTCTGAAGAGATAGAAAGCTGATGATTCCGTTTACTGTGCAGCCGCTCATAGTGAAAAATTGCAGGGAGTGTTTCTTATGGTGGATTACATGGAAGAAAACAGCGTTGCAAAGTACTATGATGGTCTCTTGTTGAACCAGATTAAAAATTTCCACGAGGGAGACACGAACGAGCAACGGGAGTACATTATCGCTCTTTCCCGGTATATATGTAAAAGCAGTGAGGCATATCCGTATAATCTCACCTATCTTATTGCGCAAAATGACGCGTTTTTTCACTTTCTCTCCAGCGGAAAAAGGAAATATGATAATTTGAAAGAGTTCCTTGAACAAGTAAAAGAAGTTGCTGTAGTGCAGGACTTCTTGAAAAAACATCCGCAAGAGGCTGAGAAGATAACGATTATATACAACGATTTCCTGGAGGGAAAGCTCAATGGAACGATCTGTTTGGCAGAGAACTTCCATGTTTCTGGGGCGAAGTGGTCAGATATGAGTGATGTATTTACAGTCCGCTATGGACAGCAGCGCGGAAGCGGACTTGTCAGCATGGATCATGAGGAATTGGAAGCTCTCATCTGTACCGTTTTGGATATACCGAAGTCAAGGTGAGGGGGACAGTTGATACAAATGGAAACATTAAGAAGCCGACTTTTGAGCGAGGAGAACATTTTCCTGTCGATTTATTTGGCAGATTCATGGATGCTGAACCCGGAACTGCTGGAGGAGAGCGATTATAAGGACTTCCTAGCGCTGAAGGATATCTACGACGAGGAAAACATTGCTGAAGTCATATCTAAAGTAAAGGACTGCATCGTTGACGTTCTGGATAACAGGGATGCGTTCTTTACTACAAAGGTTTTCTTTAAACCAAAGGGCAAAAAAGAGGGTAGCACTGTATTCAGGCCTATACATACTGCCCGGCTGATTGACCAAATCGCCATGATTGCCATGCTGCAAGTTCTTGTGTATGAGATTGGGACAGATGGGAAGCTCATCCCATCTGAACTAAGCAAGATGATTCCATCCCATTTTTATGGGAACCGAGTATCCTATGATGGAAAAAGCCTTTTTAAACCGTGGAAGGAACAGTACCATGAGTACACGGAAAAGGCAAATGAAAAGTTGATCGAATTTAGTCATTCCGGCGAGCAGAGATATGAAATCAATCTGGATCTGGAAAACTTCTTTCCCTCCATTGACCCTCAGGTGCTCTTTCAATACATTCATGCTCAGTTCCCTCAAAAATGGAAAGGTAAAGACCGGACAACCGCTGAAACCATCCTTCGGAAACTGATGCTGTTTGAGTTGGAAGGGCTGAATAATCAAGAATGGAATTGGTATTGCGGCAACCCAGAGAAAAAGCCCCCCGAGAAAAGGTTCTTTGCGAAGGGACAGCCGCAAGGGCTTCCGCATACATACTTTATTACGAATCTATTCATGCTGATGATCCAAGAGGAGTATCAAAAAGTCTTTCCCGGAGAAATGCTTTTCTATGTGGATGACTCCGTTATTTTTACTAACGGTACAGACACGGACCAGCTGGACAAAGCGAGCGTTCAGAGCAAGATTTCTCAGCTGAATCGAAATATCCGCAAGGTGGAAGACAGGCTTCGGAAGGAGGAGGACGGCGATGGCTTTTTGCCCGACGGCTATCCTTACCATGCGGAAGATTTCGGTGTTACTGTCCATGATCTTGACGAGAAAAGCATGTTTTCCAACGTGGAGGAAGCGAATCAGAATTCCGGGGAATTATATCTGAGGGGTTTAAGCCGCGAAACGTCCAATATTTCCTTTCACCTTTTCTCGATGTTTTCTGAGGAAGACGCATCAGCAATGCTGAGCCGCACCAAAAGTATAAATGAAGTAATCGAGAAAGAACTGAAGCGCATTCCGGAAGAGGATACAAGTGCGGCAGTTCGCCGTAAGAAATTGCTGCGCTATAAAAAATTCTTCTCTTATCGAGAAACTCTCCTGCATTACCGGTGTCAGGGCAATTTGGACAGCTTGATGGAGGATGTCCTGCAATCCATTTCCCTGCGGGCTGATGATAAAAGCCTGAAGCTGTTTTGGGAAAAATACAATGACGATATTTTTGCGGTATCCATTGACTTTTTGCTAAAGCGCTGTCAGGATGACGGAAAGGATACCACTGAATTAGTAGAATCCATCCGTACATTGTGCAGCACACTATATGGGAGGTCCGTGAAACACGCCTATTTACTGAAGGCCTATGACCCATATATGCAGGACAAGCGGGAGCGCTATAGCGTAGATATTTATCAAACCCTGAAGCGAAAAATGGATCATTGCTATTGCGGCTTACGAAAACAGACGTACAATCAAAGAATAAAGTGTTTCCATGACCTCTTGTCTGACGGCGGCGATGCTGTATTCGCCAGGTTCGGGTTTGAAAAACTGGAAAAGTGGGGGAAATATGTGCGCGGAAGTTCTTATGAATTGGAGCGCAGAATCCTGAACGCCACTTTTGCCAGCCTGTTTTATTATGATGTGGATGACCACTTTATATTTTCCAAAAGGAGCCGAGAGCCAATCAAGTACACAGAACTACGCACCTTGGCAGCGCTAAAAAGCAAGGACTTTTCCTATCGGCGCTTTGTTGATGATTATGAGCATTTTATAGATGATGCCTACCAGTGTACTGTGGATTACTCTTTGCTGCAAGTAATGGAGACCTTTCATACCTTTGTCCGCAAAGGTTCGCGAATTGATCAACTTATTTGCATTCACAAGTATTGCTGTGATACGTGGAAGAATGGCTCTAAGCATCTTCATTTCTACACTCTGCACAATCAGGAACACGCTGTGATGCTGATTAAGCTGTCTGTCCGATGGCTACACGCCCTTTCGCTGTTTAATTTAAAGCAGAGCGATTATTTTCTCCTGTTCGCCGCCTGCTATCTGCATGATATATCAATGGTAACGATCCCAGACTATGACAGATTTTACATGGGCACGGATACAAGGCCAAATCAAATTCTGACAAGCGTCGAAACAGAATTCCGCAAAGGCAGTACCACGAAGCTACAAAAAGCCCTTCTCAAAGCGTATCAGGAAATGGACGCTTACTTTGAGGAAATGATACGCAGCAGTCATGCCGAGGACAGCGCCAAGGAAATCAGGAAGTTTAAAGAGCTGGACTTCATAGATCCAAGCACCAGAGAATTTATTGCCCGTATATCAGAGGCGCACGGATATGACACGACGGATATATACGGTGCTAAGGCTATGGGACAATCTGAGCTGATCAATGAGAAGCAAATCAAAATCTTGCTTCGGCTCAGCGACTTGCTCGATATGAGCCGGTATCGTGTCTCTGATGTGATTCTGAAACATAATCTCTCCAAATTAGGAGAGGTATCCCGGTTCCATTGGATTTCTCACTTAATTACAGACGGCTGTACGATTGCCACAGAGTATCATCCGACGGAGGAAAAGGCAACCGAAAAAGGAGAAACATTATTGAAAAACGGCTGTATTACTGAGAAACTTATTTTGACAGTCAATGTACTCATGTCGCAGACTACACCGATCCATAATCGCACAGCTTGCCATGGCATTCAGAAAAGCGAACTAATTAACGGTTCGAATGGGCAGCCTTGTATCAAGCTTGTTTGCGATGGAACTGACACATGCGAAGAAAGAACATGCAGTTTCCTCTGCAAGTGGTTTACATTAAAAAATAATTATTTGTTAAAAGAATTTGGTCAGTTGAAGCAATATCTTAGCAGCTTGCCAGATCTGTTTTTCCGCCCTGAAATTGAAATCTGCGTAAAAGTAATTGCAGACCAAGAAATCCCAAACGATATTTTTGATTACCTTCGAGATTATGTCAGTGGACATCAATGAATTTTCTCCATAATCAAAGCGATCTTTGTAAAGCAGCAAAACGCTTGTACGGCGCAAAAGCGCCGCCCCGCTGTGCGGGGCCCCGGACTTGTCTGGCATCTATACCTTACGGACAAGACATATTGTAAAAAAGGTATAGATGCCGTAGGCTGTAAGCCTACGGCATCAACCTTTTCCGGGTTTTTTACCCCCCTCAAATTCAGG
>CAJFUA010000088.1 GCA_904420085.1 uncultured Eubacterium sp.
CAAAACGCTTTGCCCCCATGGTCAAGCGGTCAAGACGTAGCCCTCTCAAGGCTGAATCAGGGGTTCGATTCCCCTTGGGGGTACCATGCCGCCGTCCGTATGGACGGCATTTTTGTTGCTTTCTGCCGAGGGTCCCCTTTTTAGGGTTTCGGCAGATTCCACGCGGCAACTCAACCCGCTTTTATGTCCGAATATTCCGAATATTTCGGCGGTGAAAGCGGGTTTTCCTTTTTTAACACAAAGCGGCGACCCGTCAGGGTCCGCCGCTTTGTCATGGCTCGCGTATTATTCGGCTGATTTGACTTTTTCTATTTCCGCCAGCCGCTGTTTTGCCGCCGCGGTTCTTTCGTGAGCCTCGTCGAGCCGCTCACGGCGTTTTTGTTCTTCAAGCGCTTTGCGTTCTTTTTGTTTGAGTTTCACTTCTTCCCGTCTCACTTTCGACTCGGCTTTCACCGCCTCGAAATTCGCCTTGTCAACTTCATGCTGCGCCCTTGCGCTTTCCGCCATGTCTTTGAACGGGTGAAATCCCGACATTCTTTTTGCCTCCTTAGCTTTGCCGAATGTTTCGGCAATAAAATCGTTTAACATTTTTGTTTCGGCGGAAGACATAATCAGTTTTCCCCGCCGGTTATTTCTCTGCCCATGCTCATTATTACGTCGGCGTATTTGCTTTTGCGCGACGAAAGCATGGCGCTGTATATCGGATAGTTCGCCGAAACAACCGCGATGCCCGCCATGCCGATAATCACGCCGAGGGCGATTCCTCCGCCGATGACCTCCATTGCCATACACATGCCGCAGCCGAGTATCAGCGCGCCCGCCGCGCCGAATATCCAGGCGAAAATTTTAGCGGGGCGTTTGACCTTTGCGTCGAGTTTTCTGAGCTGCGCCAGCCTGTTTTCTTCCGGCGCACGGTACTGATTGGTGATTTTTTCCACATATTGTTGCTGTGTCATAATCGCGTCTCCTTTTTTGATTTTGTACCTGTATTATAATCGCCGTGTGTTGCCGAACCGTTCAAATCTTGTAAAAGGAGCGTAAATCTTTTGTTAAAATTTCGTAAAAAAGGGCTTCCTGACGGAAGCCCTTGGTTTTAATCGTCGTGTATTTGGCCGTCGCCCAGCAATTCCGCCGACAAAGCAAGAATTTCGTCGCGGTATTTGCTTTTGTTTTTTGCCAGCAGCGTTTTGTGCGTCGGATATGCCGTCGCCATGACAGCCGCGCCTGCAAGCGACGCGGCAATGCCCCAACCCGGCATGCCGAGTTCCAGCACCATTGCCATGCCGCCGCCGAAAATAAGGCATCCCGCTATGCCCAGCGTCAGTGCCAAAACAAGCGGCAGCCGTTTGACTTTCGCGTCCAGCGCCCGCAGTTCTTCGAGTTTGCCGCGCGTCTTTTCTTTTGGCTGATATGACTTCATTATATACTGTATTTCACGCCGTTCTTCCTCCGTAGGCGCGGAATATGAATATTCAAACCTGTCCTGCCTGTCAGACATTGTTTTCCTCCTCCGTCAGTTTTCTCTTTTCTTTACGGGCGACAATAATCATAAACACGCCGAGCGCGGCAGTGAGCACGCACACGCCGAAACCCGTCGCCGCGTTAAACAGAGCGTTGTCGCCGCCCGGCGAAAACTCGGCGAACATAGCCGTCTGCAACGCCAGGATGGAAACCATCGCGTCGGCGAGATTCACGCTCCTGATTGCCCTTACGCCGAAATCGTCGGTTTTGCGCGCTTTGAACATATGTACGACCGCCGCTATTATTTTGCAAAAAGCGTACAGAGCCGCCGCATAAATCATCATGCCGGGGTGCTCGAAAGAATTGTATCCGCTGACCATCCGCGCGATTACCACAGAAAGACACAAAGGCATAAATACCAGCGCAGCCCCGCACCTGCCGTAAACGGCGATTTCTTTTTCTTTCAGCCGTGTTTCCGCTTTGGGACGGTAGCCTGAAAGAACCCCGCCGCGCATAAGCGCCAGCAGAATATAGTATACGGCGAGCGCTCCGTACCACACGGACAGCCTTGTTATGCCTATAACGCCGTTATACACCGCATACGCAATCGTCACGGTAAAAGACAGCAACGCGAAGCATATGGTGCGGAAATCGTATTGTTCCATCATTCTGGCGGCAACTTTATTCCGTTTCAGCAGCGAAACGGTTCTTTGTTTGAGCGTCGGCGCCAGCCGCACCGTTATGACGACCGACAGCATAAAAAACACCCCCGCAAGGCAATAAGCGGCGTAAGCCGCCGCTGCCCACACGCCTTCGGGCATTATAATCACGGCGGCGAGAGCCGCCGCCACAAACAGCGCCGTCAGCAGATACGTTATCCACACGGCGTGCCCGCGCGGATTTTTAAGCCAGCGGACAAACTTTTTTAGGCAGCTCATCGGTTCACCGCCGGAAGCGACACCGTAAACACGCTGCCCTTTCCCCTGGCGCTTTCAACGTGTATTTCGCCGCCAAGAACGTCTATGACTTTTTTGACCAGCGCCAGTCCGAGTCCGTTGCCTTCGCCAGCGTGCGACGTGTCGCCCTGATAAAACTTTTCAAAAATCCTGGCGCCGGTGCCGCTGTCTATGCCGCAGCCCGTGTCGGCCACGGAAACAACGGCTTTGCCGCCGACAAGCCTGAGCGAAACTTTAATCGCCCCGCCGGGGTCCGTGAACTTAACGGCGTTGGAAATGAGATTATTCCAGATTATATCGAGATACTCCTCCACGGAATATACTTCGGCGCTTTGAAGGTCGCATTCCAGCCGCAGATTTTTGTTTTCAAGCATGTCCTCATATTTCAGTACGGCACGGGCAAGACTTTCTTCCAGGTCGATTTTCGTGAATTCCGGCGTGATTTCGTGGTTTTCCAGCCGGTTGAGTTTCAGCACGTTGCCGACAAGCGCCGTGAGTTTTTTCGCCGTGTCTTCCAGCACGTCGGCGTAATGTTTCAGCTCTTCGTCCGTTACGCCGTCCTTTTTCAGCGCGGCGGCGTAATTCTGAACTACGGCGAGCGGCGTTTTGAGTTCGTGCGACACATTTGACACGAAATCGTTGTTAAGCACGGCTGTCTTTGACAATTCCGCCGCCATTTTATTGAGGTTTTCCATGATACGGTCATACTCGTCATATCTGCCGTAAGGATGGGCGGGTTCCAGCCTCACTGAAAAATCGCCCGCCGCTATTCTGTCTGTCGCGCCGAGAATTTTTCTGACGGGTCTGTCAACCGTGACGCGCCTGCGCGCCACGTCTATCACCGTGCACACAAGCGCGAGCGCGAGAATTCCGCCCAGCATGATTACCGCGATGAGAGTGTTGTTGTCCGTAAACCGCGCCACACAGGAATAGCCCACCGCGGCAAGAGTCACGACGGCGGCTATGGTGACAAAAAACCACACCGCGCCCATAATCGACCTGCGCGCCCTCATTTCAGCACCGCCTTGTACCCCAGACCGTGCACGGTGACAATTTCAAAGCCGTCGCACGCCGATGTTTTTTCACGCAGTTTCGCCATATATACGTCCACCGTGCGCGACGTGGCGGATGAATCATAGTCCCAGAACTCATCCATCAGCTGCGCGCGCGTAAAAGTACGCTTCGGAAAGAAAAGCAGTTTGAAGAGCAAATCGAATTCACGCACTGTGAGCGGCAGTTCCTCGCCGCCGACATACGCGGTATGCTCGTCGCTGTTCATCCTGAGATTGCCGGCGACAAGTTCCCTGCTTTTTTCTATGTTTGCCCGGCGCAGAATCGCCGCCACCCGCAGCACAAGCAAGTCGGCGTCAAACGGTTTGACCACATAATCGTCTATACCGAGTTTGTACCCGAGTTGTTTCGACGGTTTGTCATCCAGCGCCGTCATAAACAAAATCGGAATGTCGCTGCCGCTTTCACGGACGCGGCGGGCAAGTTCGAAACCGTCGGTTTTGGGCATCATGACATCTGTGACAATCATG
>CAJFUA010000089.1 GCA_904420085.1 uncultured Eubacterium sp.
AGAGGACATTCAGACCTATTTTGAACGGGAAGTGCTGCCCTTTGCGCCGGATGCCTGGATTGACGAGAAGAAGTCCAAGGTGGGCTACGAGATCCCCTTCACCCGGTATTTTTACAAGTACGAAGCCCCCAAGCCCTCGGCGGAAATCATGCAGGAGATCCTGGCCATTGAAGCGGAGCTGGACGGCGCTCTGGCGGAGGTGTTTGGAGCATGAGGGAGATGAAAGACAGCGGAATTGAGTGGATTAGGGAAGTTCCCAATGATTGGAGAATAGTTAGGAATAAAAACGCTTTTGTATGCAACAAGGAGCTGGTGGGCGAAAAGTCGGAATTAACACAGTTACTTTCGTTGACAACTCGTGGAATCAAGAAAAAAGATATCAATAATGCTGAGGGAAAATTGCCAGAATCATTTGATACATATCAGTTTGTAAAAGAAAATGACATTGTTATGTGTTTGTTTGATTTGGATTGTTCAGCAGTTTTTTCGGGTATAAGTCCTTTTGACGGGATGATTTCGCCTGCGTATCGAGTATTATCTTGCAAGGAATGTATGGAACCTAGATATGCGGATTATTGGTTTAGATATATTTCTAATGGAAGAAAATTCAACCATTACGCCAAAAACATTCGATATACACTGAGCTATGAAGAGTTCTCAACTTTACCGCTACTTTTGCCTAAAAAGAGCGAACAGCGCCGTATAGCCGACTACTTGGACTGCAAGTGCAGTCAGATCGACGCTATCATTGCCCGGCAGCAGGAAGTAATCGAGAAGCTGAAAGCCTATAAACTGTCCATCATCACCGAAGCCGTCACAAAGGGTGTGAATCCTGATGTGCCTATGAAGGATAGCGGAGTGGAATGGATTGGGAAGATACCGGAGCATTGGAAGATGGTGCGCCTAAAATTCTTGCTATCTCACATTATTGATTGCCCCCATGAAACACCTATTTATAGTGCTGATGGAGACTATTTGGTAATTCGCACTGCTGATCAAGATCTTGGCAAGCTCCGTACCGATGAAGAAATGTACCGCCTTGATGAGGGGGAGTATCGAAATAGAATTCGGAGGATGCCTTTAGAAAAAGATGATGTTGTGTATGGTCGGGAGGGCGAGCGTTGGGGACTTGCCTGCATGGTTCCAGAAAGCAACAAGTACTGTTTAGGGCAGAGAATGCTCCAATTTCGTTGCAAAAGGGATATGTTTTCGCCGAGATTTGCAATGTGGGCGTTAAATTCAAAGTTTGTTTATTTACAGGGAGCAGTAGACACGATTGGCAGTACTTCTCCTCATGTTAATATTTCGACTGTACGCAATTTCCTCATCCCAGTTCCCAAAATCAGTGAACAACAGGAAATTGCAGAGTATATTGACAAAAAGATTTTGCGACTTGATAAGGAAGTTGAACAACGGGAAAACCTCATTTGCAAACTTAATGAATATAAAAAATCTCTCATCTATGAGGTCGTGACCGGAAAAAAAGAGGTGTGAAGATATAAAGTGTGCGACAAAATAATAGATTGGCTAGTTCAAAGCGATCCAAATGCTGTTCTGTCTGGGTTAATTGGCCTTTTAGGTTCGATGATAGGTGCTGCCGCTTCATTGCTTGCAGTATTTATAAGTAACAATCTACAGAAACATGGGAAGATATCCTTGCACGCAAAAATTGTCGGGTCAAAAGTTGAGAAGGAGCATCGGACATGGGGGTATAGGCAAACGGATCAAGGCCTTTCTTTTCACATTCCGTTATGGCTTGATATATGCAATACTTCCAATGTTTCTAGAATTGTAAGAAATGTGAACCTTTGTATCGTAAAAAAGAGGACAATAGTTCAAGAATTTACTCAATTTCAAGGAAATGGAATAGATTCTCGGGAACCAAACACGGTTATTATTGGAAATGAAGGTGCCTATTCCTTTGTGATTCCCGCAAACAGTGTTTTGCGTGTTGAAGTGGAATTTGGTATTAAGAAAAATGAACTTCAACCGGCAGACAGAGAATTTGACAGCGTGTATTTGACATATTTTGATGAGAAAGACTGTCTCAATCTTTTCTTTTTAGTGGATGTTCCAAAACCACAATGGGTTACTGGAGAATTGCCACGCCCAAAACGATGGAAAACATTGAAGAAGATAAAATTTGGAAGGTTTTATAAATACCGTGCAGATAAATGAGGTGAAAAATAGTGCCCGACTTTGACGTAAGAGAAAAACGCTTTGAACAGGATATTGAGGAATATCTCACTACATACGGCGGCTATCAAAAGGGCAACCCCGCCGCCTTCAATCGGGAAAAAGCACTGGACACCGGTACATTCCTTTCCTTTATCCGTACCAGCCAGCCCAAGCAGTGGGAGCGGTTTGAGAAGATTTACGGCTCTGACAGCGAGCGGCAGCTAATTGACCGGTTTTGTCGGGAAGTGAAGCTGGTGGGCCTGCTGAAAGTGCTGCGCCAGGGCTTCACTGACCGGGGCATCAAGTTCCGGGCCGTATTCTGGAAGCCGGAGACCTCCATCAACGAGACCAGCCAGGCCCAGTATGCCGCTAATATTCTCCACTGCACCCGGCAGCTCCACTACTCCCTGAGCAACGAAAACAGCATTGATATTGTCCTGTTCCTCAATGGTATCCCAGTGGTATCCATGGAG
>CAJFUA010000090.1 GCA_904420085.1 uncultured Eubacterium sp.
CATTCTGCGATTTATTGCTCTGAAAATGAGTATTTTGCGCGTCGATGCCGCCATTATAAAGCGAAAGAAAGTAAAGCGGAATGGCTATCCTCAAGAATTAGTTGGATAGGAACGAGGTATGATGACCGAGAAATACATGAAAATGGGCCGGAAAAAGTATTTTCGTGTAGAAGCGTTTGTATAGCGATTTCTTCATTATAAAGCGAAAGTCTGATGGGGTGGGCGGAGGTTCTTCTATTATAAAACTAAAGTCGAGAGCCTGGTTATGGGAGAAAATCGTGAAATTATTCATTTTGGATAGATAGTTGCAAAGAATGACGAGGTCATTATAAAACGAAAGGCAAGCTACATTGCTGGCGTCCGAAATGATGCTCACACGGTAAAAAGCCTGATTTTATCGGGATTTTTAGGGAATGTTCGCTACATGAGGGCGGGTTATTCCAAATGATTTTAATTGCATAGAGAGCGTCAGTTTTCGGTCGCTATGTACAAAGGGTGCTTATCCAAATGGGATTATTGAGGGCAATAAAGTATTTAATGTTGGATGGGTCTGCCCTAAATGGAATAGTTGATAAAATTGGCTGATTGAAAGACAGAAATGAACATTTTGGGCGTTGATTTTATGAGTTTAACATCAGGAGATTTTGAACGGACCCGAGATGATAAATTGCTCAGAAAATGTAATAGGAAGATAAGACACTGTGGAAAGTATTCATATTTCAAGATGATGACTACAGTGATTGATATATAGAACAATATTAACAGAGAGGGAGCAACGATATGAGTTGTATTGACTTACATAAAAAAACGATACTGGTGACCGGAGCCGCTGGCTTCATTGGCTCTAATTTGGTAAAGCGTCTATATGATGATGTGAAGGATGTAACGGTGATTGGCATCGACAATATGAATGACTATTACGATGTGCGGCTAAAGGAATCTAGATTGGCCGAACTGTCCGTACATCCTTCTTTTGTTTTTATCAAGGGCAATATTGCGGATAAGGGTCTGGTTGAGGATGTGTTCAAGCAGTATCATCCCCAGGTCGTTGTTAATCTGGCTGCACAAGCTGGTGTGCGCTACTCCATCATCAACCCAGATGCCTACGTTGAATCGAACTTGATTGGATTCTACAACATCCTGGAAGCCTGCCGCCATTCTTATGATGATGGAAATACTCCTATAGAACATCTGGTGTATGCGTCCAGCTCCTCTGTTTATGGCTCTAACAAGAAGGTTCCGTATAGCACGGATGATAAGGTGGATAATCCGGTTTCCCTTTACGCAGCCACGAAGAAATCAAACGAACTGATGGCACACGCTTATGCGAAGTTGTATAACATTCCGTCAACTGGTTTGAGGTTTTTCACTGTGTACGGTCCTGCGGGGCGGCCTGATATGGCTTACTTTGGTTTCACCGATAAGTTAAGGGCGGGCAAGACAATCCAGATATTTAACTACGGTAACTGCAAACGAGATTTTACATACATTGATGACATTGTGACCGGTGTAGAAAAGGTAATGGGCAAGGCTCCTGACAGAGCAACGGGTGAGGACGGGCTTCCTGTTCCGCCTTACGCTCTCTATAACATTGGCAACAACAATCCGGAGAACCTGCTGGACTTCGTGCAGATTTTGAGCGAAGAGTTGGTATGGGCTGGTGTGCTGCCGGAGGATTATGATTTTGATGCTCACAAAGAACTGGTACCGATGCAGCCAGGAGATGTACCGGTGACTTATGCGGATACGAGTGCTCTGGAACGTGACTTTGGGTTCAAGCCGAGTACAAGTCTGAGAGAAGGTTTGCGGCGGTTCGCTGAGTGGTACAAAGAGTTTTACATGTAAAAATTCGCATTTGTTAGATAGACAAGATCTAGGAGGAGAACACGATTATGAGAGATTTTAAGGATTTGAAGATTGCCGTTGCCGGAACTGGATATGTGGGTCTTTCGATTGCTACGCTTCTGGCACAGCATCATAAAGTAATGGCTGTGGACATTGTTCCTGAAAAAGTAGAGCTGATCAACAAGAAGCAGTCCCCTATTCAGGATGACTATATTGAAAAGTATCTTGCCGAGAAGGAGCTGGATCTGACTGCCACGCTGGACGCGGAAGCGGCTTATAGCGATGCAGATTTTGTAGTAATTGCTGCACCGACCAACTATGACAGCAAGAAGAATTTCTTTGATACCAGTGC
>CAJFUA010000091.1 GCA_904420085.1 uncultured Eubacterium sp.
TCCACCCGGATGCCCCGCACCCGATGGGCGGGGTTGTAGAGTAGAATGTCGTTCCGCTTTGCGTCCTCCAGCACCGCTGAGACTGTCTGGAGATACTTGCGCACCGTGACTTCGCACAGAGGTTCTCCCCTGCGATTTTTTCGTTTGCGCAGTTCGGCGCACATTTCTTCCAAAACCAGCGGCCGGAGTTTGTTCAGCGCGATACCGCCGATGTGGGGATAGACGACCTCCAACTGACGTTTGTATCCCGCCATCGTACTGGGCTTGTAATGGGTCTGACGTGCCAGCCAGCTCTCGGCGTACTGTTCAAAGGTGGTGCGGTCGTCCTCCTCCATTCCGCAGCGAAACCGCTTCTCTAGTTTCTGGGCCTCGGCGTGGACGTATTGCAGCACGCTGCGCTTGGGGATCTCCCTGGGCACGTCGATGGTGCGGCTCTGCATCCGCTTTTGTCCTCCGGGGCGGTACCCGTTGCAGACGGTGATCTTGAACTTTCGATCGCCCCTCTGCTGAATTGACGCCATTGGCATCCTCCTCTCAAATCACTTGCCGACAGCCGGTGCTGACAACGGAGCTTTGAAAACTTTTTCTTTTGCAAATCGGGCCAAAAGGATTTTTTCAAAAAGCCCGTTGCCACCGTTGCCGAACACCAAAAAGCCGCTTGTTTCCGCCCTTTTTTCCGGCAACGGGCAGTCGGCAACGAAGAGGGATCTTCTCCCCGAAAAGCATTTCTTTGGGAGGCATCGCCTCTCTCGTTGCCGTGTTTTGCCCGGCCCGGTTGCCGTGCTATACCCGTTCCCAGCCCTTTTGACGTCCGTAGGGGCTGGGTAAATGACGGGGGTTGGAAAAGGCTTTCCAGCCGGTAATGGTGTTGTTCATGATGTCGTTGATCTCGCGGATGTCCCGCTGTTTTGGTTCCTCGGTCCCGCGCCCCAGCGCCTCCCGGAACAACTGACGGGAGCACACGATGCGCTCTTTGCACCGATCCAGGTAGTCGGCGATGAGTCCGGCCTTGGTGTCCTCAGGCATAAAGTCCCGCTGGTGCCGGCGCAGGTAGTCCTCCATCTCCCGGCTGAAGCAGAGCCGGAAGTCGCCGGAGCGATAGATCGCCATGGCCTGCGCCCACACCTGGGCCAGATAGGCCCGGGAGGCCGCCTCGTCTTCCAGTACGTGGATTTCCGCCCGCTCGGGATGCACCAGCACCGGCACGAACCGACGGTTGCCGGTGCGGTCCAGTGGCAGAAAATCCATCGTGTTGGAGGAGCCGCAGAACACGCACTGACGCAGCCGGTCGGCGGGATGGGTCTCATAGGGAACCTTGTAGGTCTCCTTCTGCCGGCTGAGAAAGGCTTTGATCTCCTCGATGCTTTTGGCGTTGGCCGCGGCGATCATTTCGGACATCTCGATGATCCAGTGTCCTTGCATTTTGCGGTACACGTTCTCATCGTCCAGCCGTTTCAGGTCGTCGGAGAACCAGTCATCCCGGCCCGCCAGCAGGCGGAAGAAGGAGGACTTGCCCGACCCCTGGCCACCCACCAGACAGAGCATGAGCTCGAACTTGCAGCCCGGCTCGAACACCCGGCTGATGGCGCCCAGCAAAAACAGCCGCAGCGCTTCTTCGGTGTAGGCGTCCTCGTCCGCGCCCAGAAAGCGGTGCAGGCAGTGACGGATGCGGTCCTCCCCGTCCCACACAAGGGAGTTGAGAAAGTCCCGGATGGGATGGTAGCGGTTTTCATTGGCTGCCACCATGACCGCATCCTGCAACTTCTTTTCCACCACCAAACCATAGGTCTCCTCGAAGTACATGAGCAGATACTTGATGTCCACGTCGCTCAGGGTGGAGCTCTCCCGGTACCAGCCCAGGGGCTTGACCACATCCACCTGCCCGGTGAGCAGGTTTTTGCAGATGGCCCCTTTCAGCAGCGGATCGCTTTGCAGCGCACGTTTGTAGTTCGCCATGGTGTTGGCGACCTTTCCGTTTTTCGTCCGTTCCAGGCAGAGTGCCACCGTTTCGGCGGGGGTCAGTTCCCATGGTTCCTTTCGCATCTCATCCGCCAGTATGCATCACCTCCTGCAGCTTTGCCGTTTCCGTTCCTGTTCCTTTTCTCGTTCCATATACCTCCTTTTACTGTGGGCCCTGATGAGCCTTTTTTATAGCGCGCATTTTGACGGCGTTTGCACGCAAAGTTGACTTGTAGCGTGTCGCCTCCAAAACGGACACTTCCGGAATACACATTCGCTTTGCCGAACACGATACCGGCGCTTCGACCTCGTGGCCCA
>CAJFUA010000092.1 GCA_904420085.1 uncultured Eubacterium sp.
AAACACTGAACGATAAAGTTCTCCACATTATACGCGGCTACCGATACGCTCAAAACTTTCTGCATGTTGACTTTCTCCCTCCTCTACTGGCTCGCTTGCCTGTTTCACCAGACGGCCTAATGAGAGCCAGAACATCGAAGACATCGGCGACGATACGTATATAATCTCCGTCATCACGCATCCCGCCACCACAAGAATGGCCAATATCGTAAACTGTGCGATATACATCGTACTTCTCTCTGAGGATTGACTCCGTATTTGTGACCATCCTCTGATGATTCGAATCGCAAATAAAACTCCCGCGAGTAAGAAAATGATCTCTCCTACGGCTCCTTGTCCTACTAAAATATCAAAAAAGATATTATGCATACTGGAAAATTTCATATGGTCATTGGTAATCAAATACGAATCGGGCAGATTCTGTTCCACATAGACAAGCACATTCTCATGCCCAATCCCCAGGATGGGACTCCGCGCAAAGATTTCTATCGCACTCTTCCATATATCAAATCTCCTGTTGGATATATCCTGCGCATAATCCTCCTCTCTCCCAATGAGTTCCTCTCCCGGAGAAAACTCTTCTGGCGGTCGATTCTCTCCCTCATGCCAACTTTCTTCCGATAGATCCGGGCATTCTTCTTCCAGAGAAATCTTTTCCTGGATCATGATTATATTATATGTCTGCTGAATGCCTTCCACGGCAAACCACATCACAACCGCCATTCCAACCATAGCTATCATCGCGATCCATTTCTTACGACGCGGCCACAGATACAGCAGTATATATACCGCCACACCAATACTCACGCAGAGATGACCCGCTCTTGAGTCTGAGAACGCAATATACAAAAGCTCAAGCATAATGTTGATTCCTAACAGAATCTTCCACCACACCGGTTTTCCCTTTTGAATCAAACCCAAAGATAGCAGAATGGACACACAACATAGCAACGCACCGATATTCGGATCCCAATAGGCACCATAGAGTCGGCCCCATTTGAATCCAATATAGTAGACTGGACCAGACTCTACAAAGAAAGTCTTCTCATAACCAATCAACAGAAAATAAAAACTACTGATTGTAAGGATCGCGCCACAAATCAGATAAAAATATGTCACGATCCGATACTGGCTCTCTTCATACTCCTTCGGTTCTTTTTCGCGATAACAGTATAAAAGAAACATCAAAAAAACCATCCAGACCCATGTCCTGAGGTTCGAATACCACCCATATTGTATATTGACTGCCGCAGAAACCACGTAACTGAGGCAAAACAGGAAGAGAAGCCAAAATCCAGAGGAAGAAACATATTCCCGCCAATGCCATACTCTGTAAAGAAGCAAACCGCCTCCTAGCAATAGTGTCGGCCAGAGAAATACAGAGATAATCGGCTGGCCAAATGTCAGGGAACTGGCCTGTAAAAATCCCACTGTCAACATTCCCAATTTCAATACCAATTCCAACCACCATATGACCGGGTTTCGCTTCGTCATCCTCTTTCCTCCTATCCTTTGTAGTCTCATTCCTTAGTTTTCCTCTAACAAAAGTCGCAACTTTCGGCTTTGCTCCTCCTGACTATACTCCTTTATAGCTGCCGTATACTTCTGAGCCGAAATTCTTTCATAGGGCCAATTCTCCAAAATTTGATCTGCCCATCTTTTCCCTCCATGGTCGATGCTTTCCCATAAACATGCCTCTCCTAATGCGCTTTCCCGTGTCAAGCGATCACTCAATATCACTTTGAGTCCTGCCATCTGCGCTTCCAATGCAACAATTGGCTGTCCTTCAAATCGAGAAGGAAGAACAAAGAAATCCATAGCCTGCATCAGACGATTTACATCCTGACGCACTCCCAAAAACAAAATGTGTTCCTCCAACCCCATCCTCGCTGCCTTCTCTTGAACGGCATTCCAGTCCTCTCCCGTTCCCACGGCTAAAAGCACTGCGTCTGGGCATTTTTTACACAACTCCTTCATAATATCTAACAGAAAAAAATTGTTTTTAGCATAGCAATATCGTCCCACATGCCCGATCACCAAGCGGTTCTCGATTCCTAACTGTCGCCGCATGTCTTTCCGTATCGACTCATCATATAAGAATCGATCTACACGCACGGTATTATGAATGACCTGATAATGATTCGATCGTCTTGTTTTCTTCGTAAACAGCCATTCCCCTGCCTTCTGTGAACAGGCCACAAAATCTGTTCCTAAATGCTGTAACCAGGGTTTCGCGCATCTATGAAGTGCCGCGCAGACTTCTCTTTTTATTTTTGATCTTCCATCTACATAGGAATTGTGACTATGAATAATATTTTTTCGTACTTTCGCAGCTTTCGCTGCCCAAGCGCCTATCAGATTTATGGCTGCCGAGATGTTCCAGTATGCAACCTCGTAATGACCTTTCTCAAGTATTTTTTTCGTTTCCAGATACTGGCGGAGAGGATGCCTTAAAGAAGAGACTTGAAAGAGCCGCGAATGATACGGACGCAATCTCTCCTCTAATTCCGATGTTTTTTTTAGTGTCAAAAAATCGATCTGTAAGGATGTGTCCTTCAGATTCTCAAGCATCGTCAATAAATATCGGTCGATCCCGCTGATCTTGGGATCTGTCAAATATCCGACTAAAATGCGCGTCATCTCTACCCTCCTATCCCTTCGTCTTCTCCTTGACGAATATCGTCCGACAACCGTG
>CAJFUA010000093.1 GCA_904420085.1 uncultured Eubacterium sp.
GAGAGGCGATTTTGAGGGCGAGATCCTGCATCATACCTGGTGGCCCCATTGCTGGGATGCCCAGTGCAACGACGCCCGCTTTAAGGCTGACATCCAAAGAGTGGTGGACTGGCTTCGGGTCGGGTTTGCGCCGCTGAAAAATCTGGAGATCATGCACGCCTTCTGCGCCCGCTATGCCTGTGCGGCCATCCCGGATCAGGACCAAGCCTACGGCTTTCGCATTGAGACAAAGCGGTACCGCTACATGCTCCGCTGCACGCCTGTGAAGGGGACCTACAATGCCTACCTCTACTGCTACGGCAAGGAGGCGGTGGCACGGTGAGTTACATCGGCGGCGGCATGTACGATGCCCAGCCCTGTCCGGCATGCGGCGCGATCCTGTGGAACGGCCGGTGCGAAAACCCGCATATATCACTGGAGGCCAAAGCAGGACGACGACGGCCAGGCGGAGCAGGACACTGAGGACGAGATATGAAAACCTTCTGCGTCAACCATGTCCCCTTCGGCGTCACGGAGCGGCTTGCCGCGCTGATTGACGCCAAAGGGCTTTCCTCAGCGGCAAAGAAATTCCAGTGCGGGTGCCTGACGGGACCTATTACCTATTTGAAGAGGGCTGGTATCAAGATGGCCTTCAGATAACCCTTCCTGTGGGAGGGAAAAAACAACATAATGGAGGAATCACGCTATGTTGAATCACATTGTCATGATGGGCCGACTCACAAAGGATCCCGAATTGCGGCAGGCAGGAGACACGCCGGTCTGCTCCTTCCGCATCGCCTGTGACCGGGACTACAAAAACAAGGCCGGGGAGAAAGAAACTGACTTTGTGGATGTGGTGGTCTGGCGCAAGATGAGCGAGAATGTGGCCAAGTATTTCACCAAGGGCCGCATGGCCATTGTCAGCGGTAGGCTGCAGATCCGCCCCTGGACGGACCAGGAGGGCAACAAGCGGTACAGCACCGAGATCGTGGCCGAGCATGTCTACTTCGGCGACTCCAAACCAAAGGCGCAGGAAGGCGACGCCGGCCAGCCTTCAAAGGGCTTTGTGCCCGATTTCGGGGGTGCGTACAGCGAGCCGCCGGAGGGCTTTGTGCCTGACTTCGGTGATGAAGACGGCGAACTGCCGTTCTAAATGCGATGAGGGGGAGGCGTCAGCCTTTCCCTCTCCGCCAACAACAGACTGCCATGCGCATGCCATACGCAACACCATTGACAAAATAGTATTAAGCAGGTACAATATAATTAAAATAATACTATCGAAAGGTGGTGGAAGCATGAACATCCGTCCATCTGCAGCGATCCGGCAAAACTATAATGAGATCGCGGAGTTATGCAGGAAGACGGCGGAACCTGTTTTTCTCACCAAAAATGGTGAGGGGGATCTGGTCGTCATGGATATTGACACCTTTAACCGGCGGGAAAAAATGCTGAAGCTCCGCGAGGAGCTTCTGGCGGTCGAGGAAGACCGGCTGGCGGGCAGAGAGGGGACCTCTCTTGATGAACTGGGCACCTATCTGGAAGGCTTGATCGCAGAGGTATAGGCGCATGTCGGAGAACAAGAAATACAAGGTGATCGTTTCTGACAGGGCCCAAAAAATGCTTGGAACGCATATCCGTTTTCTCGCCCAGGTCAGCAAGGATGCGGCGAAGAAGAAAAAAGCGCAGATCATGCGTGAACTGTGCTCTCTTTCAGAGATGCCGCAGCGTTTCCCGTTTTTTGAGGAGACGTATATCCCGCCAAACAAGTATCACAAGATGTTCATTGAGAACTGGTATCTTGTGCTGTATCAGATCAAGGACGATGCTGTCTATGTGGATTATGTTTTGGACTGCCGTAAGGAATATTCCTGGCTGATCCGCTGATGGCAGTGTTGGGAGCTATGGCAAACGCGGAAGATGGGCCATAGCATGAAGCCTGAAAAGGACCAATCAATTAGAAGGTGAAGCAGTGCCGGGGTGGCGCTGTTTCACCTTTTCATTTTCTGGAGGTATCTATGAGACCAATCTATCGGACGATGGAAGAAGTCCTGCGCTCCCACTGGGGGGAGTCGAGGCCAACAGCTCCAAAACCGGTGCGGTCTGACCGGGTGCTGCGCTCCACCAAGCTGGAGGACAGCATCTATGCCGACTTGCGCGGCTCTGACGAGGCGCTGGACGCTGTCGAGCGGACCGCCGGGGAAAAGCTACGTTCCTTCCCGGCCCTGTCCCGGGATGTCTACCAGTCCTTCTACTCCCTGGTGCCCCGGCGGCGTGAGGACGCGGAACTGTCTGCGGCGGCCCGGAAATTCAACGCCCGCATCCTCGACCACATTGTCCAGAGCGAGGACTACGCCACATTGAAGGCTGTATGCGAGGGGAGGGAACTGC
>CAJFUA010000094.1 GCA_904420085.1 uncultured Eubacterium sp.
ACTTTACAAGCTCTACTGTTGGAGTTTGTGTTGGTGAATAAGGTTTTCCGTTTTTATCAAAAAAGAAAATAGTCGGAGTAACTCTTATTGGAAAATCTTCTATACCGCTGACATCAGCATCTAAATTAATTGTTTTAATGATAATTTTTCCTTGATACTCTTTTGCAAGATTATGTATTGTAGGTTCCATTTCTCTGCATGGAGGACAGGTTGAACTTGAAAAATTTAGAACGATTGGAAGATTTTGTTTTTTAAGTTCATCCATATTAAGACTTGTTATATTTATGTCAGCATCTACCTTTTTGTTTTCTTCAATATTTTTAAATATATATATTCCACCGATTACTAAAACAATTAAAATCGGTACTATTATTCTTAAGACTTTTTTATTCATATTCCATCTCCTTTCATTTAGTTTATATAGTTTATCATATAATTTGTATTTTGTTAACCATAACAAACAACTTTTTTAGAATTATTTTAATTTACATTATTTCCTCCACATAAATTATATGCTTAAAATAATAAAAAACCTGCAAATATAAATATTTACAGGTTTATATTTTATAAATTATACATATGATTTAAAGGTCCGCTTCCATTTCCAAGATCTAAACCTGCCTTTAGGGCTCCTGTTATATAATCCTTTGCATTTTTAATGCTTTCTTCTTTAGAATAGCCCATTGCAAGATTACAAGCAATTGCAGAAGAAAGAGTACAGCCTGTTCCGTGAGTATTATTAGTATCTACTCTATCTCCCTTAAACCAGAAAATTTCTCCATTATCATATAAAAGATCATTTGCGTTTTTATCATAATGACCGCCTTTTATAAGAATTGCACTGTCAATATTTTTAGAGATTTCTTTTGCGGCATTAATCATATCTTCATCACTTTTTATACTCATACCCGATAAAACTTCAGCTTCAGGAATATTAGGAGTGATTATTGTTCCAAGTGGAAGAAGTCTATTTATTAAAGTATCTTTTGCTTCATCACTTATAAGCTTACTTCCGCTTGTTGCAACCATTACAGGGTCAACAACAATATTTTCTGCTTTATATTCAATTAGTTTATCTGCTATGGCATTTATTATATCGCTGTTTGAAACCATACCAATTTTTACACTGTCAGGTCGTATATCAGTAAAAATGCAATCAATTTGATTTTTTACAAAGTCTGCATCTGCATCTAAAACACCGTAAACTCCTGTTGTGTTTTGTGCTGTTAGAGCCGTTATTGCACTCATCGCATAAAGTTTATGAGCTGTTATTGTTTTTATATCGGCTTGTATTCCAGCTCCTCCACTTGAATCAGAACCCGCGATTGTTAAAACCTTTTTCATATTATTCTCCTTTTACCATTTCCTTAGATAAATTTAAAAGTTCTTTTGTATCTTCAGTTATATTTTTGCTTGCAAAGATTGCAGATACAACTGCAACTCCGTCAACATGACTTCCTTTTAATTTTAAAATATTATCTTTACTTATTCCCCCTATTGCAACAACGGGAATATTTACACTGTCGCATATTTCTTTTAGTGTTTCAAAAGATACATCATCGGCATCTAACTTTGTTGAAGTTGAAAATACCGCTCCAACTCCAAGATAGTCAGCTCCCATTTTTTCTGCTTCTATAGCCTCTTCGAGAGTATGAGCAGAAACGCCTAGGATTTTATCTTTTCCTATTTTACTTCTAACGTCCGTAGCTTTCATGTCGCTTTGACCTACATGTACTCCGTCTGCATCACATTTTATTGCAACATCTACGTTATCATTGATTACAAAAGGAATATTATACTCTTTTACCATATCTTTTATTTCTAATGCTTCTTTTAAGAATTCTTCATCACTTAATTCTTTTTCTCTAAGCTGTAAAAAAGTTATTCCACCCTCTAAAGCTTCTTTGATTTGCCCCTTTAATCCTTTTTTTTCGCTCCACATTCTGTCCGTTACGGCATATAAAAGCATATCTTTTTTATCTGTGTTCATATTTTGCCCCCTTATCAAGTTCTTCACCTGACATATTGTAAATAGCATCAATTAAATAATTTCTAAATGATGAGTTACCGGCTTTTGTTTCAACCATTTTTTCATATGCTTTTTCTCCAGCATATCCCATTAAACATACGCTTGCAAGGCAGGCTTTTAACATATTGTCAGTATTTGCACATATATAAGCACAAGTCATAGCTGAAAGCATACAGCCTGTTCCTGTTATTGAAGACATTACAGCATGTCCGTTTTTTATTATATAAGCATCTTTATCGTC
>CAJFUA010000095.1 GCA_904420085.1 uncultured Eubacterium sp.
CAGTGGAAAGTTCTTCTCATGATCCGTACTATAACGCCGCTTTTGAGGAATATATGATGACTTGTTTTCAGGGAGAGGCCTGCCTGTTGCTGTGGGTAAACGATCCCTGCCTTGTGTGCGGCAGATATCAAAATGTGTATGAGGAAATCAACGTGCCGGAAGCGGAACGTCGGAAAATACCGGTGATTCGGCGGAATACGGGAGGCGGCACGGTGTATCACGACAGGGGAAATCTGAATTACACCGTCATCCGCCGGCGAGCCCCGGAGGCGAATTTTGAATACGACTCTTTTTTGACGCCGGTGATCGAGGCTCTGCGGACAATCGGGGCGCCGGTTCGAAAGCGAAACACCTGCGACATTGCAGTCGGGGATCTGAAAATTTCCGGCAGCGCCCAGAGCGTAAAGAAGGATAGGATTTTGCACCATGGGACGCTGCTGTTTGACGCGGATCTCACGGAGCTTCGCGGATTACTGACCCCTTCGGAGGGAATTTTCAGTTCCAAGGCGGTAAAATCCGTGCGGAGCGAGGTCACAAACATTCGCTCCCATTTACAAAAGGACATGGACTTTGACGGCTTTCGGCATGCGTTCCGGGACGCCTTGCTGAAAGGAGAGACGGTCTCGGAGACAGTGGGGCCGGAGGGAGAACGTGAAATCCGAAGGTTGGCCAGGGAAAAATATGAGACCTGGGAGTGGAATTTCGGAAAATCCCCGGATTTTACCTTCCGAAGAACTGCACAGGCTGCCGGCCTGCCTTTTACTGTGGAGCTTTGCGTTTCCCGTGGAATTGTTGTAAAATGTTCTATTGAATGGGAGACGCCGGAATGCGGCGCGCTGGCGGAGTCTGTCGTCGGCCTGCGCTACAGCTACCTGGATCTGCGGTCTGTGACGGAGCTGGCGGATCTGTTTTTTTAAAAAAGAATTTGGCCGGAAAGGGTGTATAAAATGGAAAAAAAGATTCGAATGCCGAAATTGAGTCCGGAAATGCAGAAGGGCGTGCTGGTAGCCTGGACGAAAGCGCCGGGCGACGCGGTGAAGAAAGGCGACGTCCTGTTTGAGGTGGAGACGGAAAAAGTGGTCAGCGAAGTAGAGGCCAACGAGGACGGCGTACTGGGCGCCGTATACTTTGAAGAGGGAGACGAGGTGGCCGTAGACGAAACGGTGGCCCTCCTGGAGACGGACAATGGATAAAAAACCGGCGTGGCTGAAAGTGAATTTTAATCAGGAGGCCGTTAACGAAGTCAGCGGGCTGATGGCCAAACTGAAATTGAATACGGTGTGCAAAGAGGCCAACTGTCCGAATCTGGGGGAGTGCTATAAAAAACATACGGCCACTTTTATGATTTTGGGCCGTCAGTGTACAAGAAACTGCCGCTTCTGTAATGTGGTGCACGGAAAACCGGAACCGGTAGATCCCCTGGAACCGGAGAATCTGGCGGAGGCCGCTGTGAAGCTTGGTCTGAAACATGTGGTGATCACCAGCGTGACCAGGGACGACCTGCCGGACGGAGGCGCCGGACACTTTGCGGCCTGTATCAGGGCGGTAAGGGAGGCGAATCCGAACATCAGCGTGGAAGTGCTGGTGCCGGACATGAAAGGCGATACGGACAGCCTGGATATTGTGATCGCCGCAAAACCGGATGTGTTCAACCACAACGTTGAGACGGTGAAAGCCCTGTACGACAAGGTCAGGCCTGAGGCGGATTACGCCCGGTCTCTGGAAGTACTGCGCTATGCCAAGGCCGCTGCGCCGGATATGTATACTAAGACAGGCATCATGATAGGTCTGGGGGAGACGGAACAGCAGGTTTGCGAGCTGATGGACGATGTGCTGGCCGTGGGCTGCGATATTTTGACCATCGGGCAGTATCTGAGACCGTCCCCGGCCCATGTGGAAATGAAAGAATATATCACGCCGGAAATGTTCGCCCGTTATAAAGAGATCGGCGAAAAAAAAGGTTTTTCCTATGTGGCCAGTAGTCCCCTGGTACGAAGTTCCTATCGGGCGGAAGAGGCTTTCCGCGCGAGAGGAATGGAAAAAAGAGTTTGACACTATGATTTATGTTGCAAATAATTCCAAAGACGTCTACTTCAATTTTGCCCTGGAGTACTGGCTCATTACGGAAAAGCGGCTGGCCGAAGACCAGGTATTCCTCTTCTGGCGGACGGAGCCGACTTTAATG
>CAJFUA010000096.1 GCA_904420085.1 uncultured Eubacterium sp.
AAGAAGCTGTGCGGTCTGCGGCTACAAAGAAACGGCGGTTATCCCTGCTACAGGAGAGGAACAGCAGGGCGGCGGCCAGCAGGGCGGCAGTCAGCAGAGTGGAGATCAGCATCAAAGCAGCATCCCGTCTTCGTCTTCCCAGACGGAAACAGGCGATGAAAGCAATATGGTTTTGTGGCTTGCTCTTATTCTGGTCTGCTCGGTTGGTTTGGGTGTGATGGCAATAATCCGTAAAAAATCAGCCAGATAATAAGATGTAGGACTCAAAAGGTGTTTTCCCACTATGATACCAGACTGCGACACGAAGCTGGTCCTTTAGGGCTCCACACTGCGTGTTCCCGCAATCTGCAAAAATATTTATAATCCGCTCGTTTTTGTGAAAAAAATGGCTACTTATTCATATTTTTGCGGGTTCCAAGGTCAAAAATCCTCCTGCAGGCAGGCTTGCGTCGGATTTTGACCTTTTGATCCTGGCATCATAATGAAAGAGAAGGGAAAATATTTTCCCATTAAGGAAGAGGCAGGACGTTAAGTCCTGCCTCTCAGAGTAAAGATAAATTGGGTTTGGGAGATCATGCTTAAGCCCAGTATTTTTTTGTACAGGGAACAATCAATGTCGACCGGATCGATTGCACCGGTTTTTGCTGCTGCGACAGAAATGCCTGAGGCAGGAAGTTTCATTTTTTACAAAAATGGTTGTACAGAGGGCGAAAATTGATTAAGATTAAGAGTAAGAAGTATTTAGTACATTATTTCCAGAAAAGGAACAGCGAAAGGAACCGGGTAAGATGAAACGAGACAGTGAGCTTTATCAGAAATATGTGGAAACGCTGAAAAAGGAGCTGGTGCCGGCCATGGGATGTACGGAGCCCATTGCCATTTCCTATGCGGCAGCCAGGGCCAGGGACGTGCTGGGGTGTTTTCCGGAAAAGATTCTGGTGGAGGCCAGCGGCAATATCATCAAGAATGTGAAAAGCGTTACCGTGCCCAATACAGACGGCATGAAGGGGATTGAGGCGGCGGCCCTGACCGGAGCGGTCGCCGGTAAAGCGGAGCAAAAGCTGGAGGTAATCAGCCAGGTCTCCCAGGAGCAGAAGGAGAGGGTGCGGCAGCTGCTTGAACAGAACATGGTGGAAGTGCGGGTGGCTTCGTCCGGCCTGGTCTTTGATCTCATTGTCACAGTGACGGCAGGACAGGACAGGGCGGTGGTTCGGATCGTCAATGAGCACACCAACATCGTGTACATAGAGAAAAACGGAGAAGTCCTGCTTGAGAGAACGGTGGACTGCGGCGGAGAGGGCGGCGGTTCCCGGACCGAAAAGGATTTCATGACCGTGGAGGATATTCTGGATTTTGCCCGCACCTGCGACCTGGCAGACGTGCGGGAAGTGATCGGGCGTCAGATCCGGTATAATCTGGCCATTGCCCAGGAAGGACTGCAAAACAGCTGGGGCGCCTGCGTGGGGCAGACGATTCTTGCCTGCGATGACAGCTCGGATGTGAAAATTCGGGTCAAGGCAATGGCGGCGGCCGGTTCCGATGCCAGAATGAGCGGCTGCGAGATGCCGGTAATCATCAATTCCGGCAGCGGCAATCAGGGGATTACGGTGTCCGTGCCGGTGATCGAATATGCCCGGACCCTGGGCTCCAGCGAGGAAGAGCTGTACCGGGCCCTGGTTCTGGCCAATCTTCTTTCCCTTCATCAAAAAGCAGGAATCGGCCGTCTGTCGGCTTACTGCGGGGCCGTAAGCGCCGGCTGCGCGGCAGGGGCGGGCATCGCCTGGCTGCTGCATGAGGACGACAGCGTGATTCGTCATCAGGTGGTCAACTGTCTGGCCATCACCTCGGGAATGATCTGCGACGGGGCCAAGCCCTCCTGTGCGGCCAAGATCGCCGCCTCTCTGGATTCCTCGCTGCTGGCTCTCGATATGGCGAAAAATGGCCGGGAATTCCGGGGCGGAGAGGGAATCGTCAAAAAAGGGATTGAGAATACCATAGACTGCGTGGGCCTGCTGGGCCGGGAGGGAATGCGGGAGACGGACCGTGAAATTTTAAAGATTATGGTAGAGAGATAAGTTCTGCCGCAGACAATAAGGACCGATAAGCCTTAAGGACTCATAAGCCTTCGTGACAAAAGGCTGCAACAAATATTATAGGATAATTTTACATAAATGATAAACATTAAATGAAAAAGGTGTTGAATCGGAGCTTTGTGCTCTCGATTTAACATCTTTTTTTGTGTTTTTTGAACTGGGCATAATCTGTTTTTAAAGGTTTCCCTGTATGCTTCCAGATGGAAATACGCAGTGGAGGGGCCAAACAATATGGCAAATAGTGTCGGTAAAAAAATAAGAATGGATATGAAAGAGGGCGGACGCTGGCTGAGAAAACGTGAAAATATTGTCCGCCTGTCTGTTATGGCGGTGATTTTGCTTGTCCTGGCAGGCTTTGGCATCTGGATTAACCGGTCTGAGGAGGGAGAGGTGCCCACCAGCGCCAGTCAAATGGTTTACGACAAGGCTGTGGTCACGGCTGTTCTGGAGGATGATGCAGCTGCCGACTACGATTATGCGGAGGGACGGCGGGTAGGTACGCAGGAGCTGGAGATCCGCCTGCTGACCGGCGCTCACAGGGATGAAATCATGCGGCTTACCAACTATATGAGCGCTCTTTTTAACGTGGATTTGGAGGAGGGGGACCGAATCATAGTACGGATTATGACCGATGAGGACGGCGGGTATTATGCCTCTCTTTTTAATTATGACCGGGGACAGGTTTTGGGGATTTTTGTGCTGCTCTTCTTTATTCTTCTGGCTGTGCTGGGGGGAAAGAAAGGGGTGGGCGCTTTGCTTGGCCTCCTTTTTACGCTGGGCTGTATCTGGTTTATTCTGATTCCCTGCCTGATTCGGGGGATTCCGGCGCTGGCGATTACCGTGGCCATTGTGGCTGTGACGGCGGCGGGGGCCTTAATCCTGCTTAACGGGTTTTCTGTCAAGACCTGGTGCGCCATTCTGGGCTGCGTAACGGGCGTCGTGGCGGCAGGAGGGATTGCGGCTATTGTGGGAAATATTACGCCGATCAACGGATTTAATATGTCGGAGGCGGAGAATTTGATTCTGTACGGGGCGGACAAGGGCCTGAAAATCAGCGGCTTGCTGGTCTGCGGAGTCCTGATTTCAGCCCTGGGAGCCGTGATGGATGTGGCTCTGGGCATTGCTTCCTCCATCTGGGAGCTGCGGGAGCGGAGACCGGATCTGACGGCAGGGCAGCTGTTTCATTCCGGTATGCAGATTGGGCGGGACGCCATGGGAACCATGGCAAATACGCTGATCCTGGCCTTTGCCGGTTCCTCTTTGAATATGCTGATCCTGGTACAGACCTACGATATTCCTTTTTTACAGCTGATTAACACGGATTATATCTGTATTGAAGTGATTCAGAGCATTGCCGGCGCCATGGGCATATTGCTCACGGTTCCGATTGTGGCGGCAATCAGCGCGCGTTTTATGGCCAGAGAAAAACGCGCTTCTAAATAGATAAACGGACAGATGAACGAAAAAAAGTAAGAAAGCAGAAGGAGGGAAATCGTTCATGGGAAAAGTGAGAAAGGGTCTGCACAGAGCCCTGTCGGCTTTGCTGGCTCTGCTCATGGTATTTTCGGCGGTTCCTGCCTCTGCCGCAGCGGCAGAGACAGAAACCTATCAGAAGATATCGTCGGCAGATGAGTTTACAAGCGGCAAGTACGTAATGATGGTGGATAGCGGATATGCCGTCGGTCCATTGGACGGACCCTGGGTGACGGCCG
>CAJFUA010000097.1 GCA_904420085.1 uncultured Eubacterium sp.
CTGTGTGAAGGCCTGCGCCTTCGACGCCATCCACATCAAGGACGGCATCGCCAGGGTGGACTATGAGAAGTGCACCGGCTGCGGCATGTGCGCCGCCGCCTGCCCCAACTCGGTGATCAGCATCGTGCCAGAGCACAAGCGCAAGCCCGCCGTCCTGTGCGTCAACAAGGACAAGGGCGCCCAGACCCGCAAGGCCTGCACCGCCGGCTGTATCGGCTGCATGAAGTGCGCCAAGGCCTGCCCCAAGCAGGCCATCACCGTGGAGAACAACCTGGCGCATATCGACCAGGCCCTGTGCGTGGGCTGCCAGCTGTGCGTCAAGGAGTGCCCGGTGGGCGTGATCCATGTCCCCGCCGCCATGTAAAAGCAAAGCTGTTTCAAAAATCCTGCGTCCCGACTGGGACGCAGGATTTTTGATATTTTCTATGGACATTTTCTGGGAATGTGGTAGACTATATAAACTGTGTGAAATTGAACAGATAGGGGATGGACACATGTCCTTTTTGCGGTATGCCGTGGGCGCCAATTATCAACGTTTCTGGAATAACCTCAAGGCTGTCGGAGTTCGGGAGCATCGGAATCCCGCCCTGCTGGCGGCGGACTTTTTGGGCTGCTTTGCCCGGTATGGCTGCGGCCTGTCCGACTATCTCAACTATGAGCTGTGGGACAAATCGGCGGCGCAGCGCCGGGAGTATGTGACCATCCGGGACACCGAGCAGTTCTATGAGCGGGTCAGCCCCAGCCAGTACAAGAACTTCTTCTCCCTGAAGAACAACTTCCTGACCAACTTTGCCCCCTATATCCGTCGGGGCTTCTTCGTGCCGGAGGAGGGGAACCTGTCCCAGATGGAGCAGTTCCTGGCCGGCCGGGACGCGGTGATGGTCAAGCCCATCAACGGTCTGGGGGGCCACGGCGTGCACAAGCAGAAGGTGGATCAGATCCAGGACAGGGAGGCGTTCCACCGCCAGCTGGTGGAGCAGGGGCTGTTCCTGGAGGAGTTGATCGTCCAGCACCCGGAGATGAACCAGCTGTGCCCCACCAGCGTCAACACCATCCGGGTCATGACGTCCAACGTGGCCGGAAAGGCCACTCTGCTCTACGCCGGCCTGCGGGTGGGTGCCGGCGGCGACGTGGACAATTTCCACGCCGGTGGCATGGGGGTCCATGTGGATCTGGACACCGGTGTGCTCCAGGGTAAGGCGGTCAATAAGGACTGCCAGGAGTTCGACTGCCACCCCATCACCGGGGTGAAGTTCGACGGCCGTCAGCTGCCCATGTGGGACCAGGTGAAGAGCATGTGCATGGAGGCGTCCTTCGTCAACCCCAACATCCACGTGGTGGGCTGGGACGTGGCCATCACTCCCGACGGCCCCACCTTCGTAGAAGGGAACCGTCGCCCCGGGTTCGACCTGCCCCAGATGACCAGCCACCGGGGGCGCAAGGATATCCTGCGCCTGGTGGATGAACAGCTGGCCCGGGCGGGAGAGAAGGAGTAAAAAGGACATCGCAAAGCCCCGGCCTGATGGCCGGGGCTTTGCGTATCAGATAATCACATCTCAATGGGGACCATTGCTTATAGGGCGAACATGGGGGTGGAGAAGTAGCGGTCGCCGGAGTCGGGGAGGAGGACCACGATGGTCTTGCCCGCGTGTTCCGGCCGGGAGGCCAGCTGAGTGGCCGCCCACAGGGCGGCACCGGAGGAGATGCCGGCCAGCACGCCCTCCAGGCGGGCCAGCTCTCGTCCTGCCTGATAGGCGTCCTCGTCCGTGACAGGGATGACCATATCATAGACGCTGCGGTCCAGAGCCTGGGGAATGAAGTTGGCCCCGATGCCCTGGATGCCGTGGGGGCCGGCCTTACCGCCGGAGAGCAGAGGGGAGGAGGCGGGCTCCACTGCCGCCACACGGAGGCTGGGGTTGCGCTCCTTCAGATATCGGCCGGTGCCGGAGATGGTGCCGCCCGTCCCCACGCCGGCCACAAACAGGTCCACCCGTCCCCCGGTGGCCTGCCAGATCTCCGGGCCGGTGGTGGCGTAGTGAGCGGCGGGATTGGCGGGGTTGTCAAACTGACCGGGGATAAAGCTGCCAGGGATCTCCCGGGCCAGCTCCCGGGCCTTGTCCACCGCCCCCTGCATTCCCAAGGCGCCGGGGGTAAGGACCAGCTGGGCGCCATAGGCGCTGAGCATCGCCCGGCGCTC
>CAJFUA010000098.1 GCA_904420085.1 uncultured Eubacterium sp.
CCTATCATAATCCCCCCTACAAAATACTTCTGCAAAAATGGATAAATGCACAGGATCGGCACCGTCGAGACCACGACCATCGCCGCCTTGATGCTTTCTACCACCTGCTCATACTCTGCGGTCTGTTGATCCACATCCAGATTGGAACCTTCAATTAGCATCTTCCGCAAAACCAGCTGCAGCGTGAATTTCTCTTTACTCTTGATGAAAATCAAGGCGTTAAAATACGTATTCCAATGCCCCACTCCATAGTAAAGCACCATGACCGCCATCGCCGGCAGAGACAAGGGAATGAAGATCTTAAACAGGATGGTAAAATGCCCGCCTCCGTCGATAAAGACAGATTCTACCAAACTCTCTGGAATGCTGCTGAAATACGACCGCAGCAGAATCATGTTATAGGTACTGATGGCCGTCGGGAAGATCAGGGCAAACAAACTGTCATACAGTCCTAAATCCTTGACTGTCAGGAAGAAGGGGACCATACCGCCGGAAAAATACATGGTGATAAGAATCATGATCATGATGGGCTTATGCCACATCACGTTATTTCTCGTCAAGAAATAAGCACCCAGGCTTGTCAGCGATATATTCACAACCAAGCCTACCACAATCACAAAAATGGTGTTCTTATATCCCGTCCATACCTCATTATTCTGAAGCACCCATTCGTAGGCATAGGAACTGAACCCCTGCGGCGCGAACATCAATCCGCGATGTGAAAAAAGCGCCAACGGTTCGCTCAATGATACAAATACTTCATACAGCATTGGATACAACATGATGATAGACAACAGAATTAAAAACAAGACATTAAAGAGATTGAACGCCCGCTCCCCGATTGTTTTTCGTTCGACCATTCTGACACCCCCTTAAAATAGACTTGTCTCTGTGACCTTACGACTAATCGCGTTCGCCGTAAAGACCAGAATGAAATTCAGCACAGAATTAAACAGGTTGACTGCCGTAGAAAAACTCCAGTTAAATTCCAGAAGTCCACGTCGATAAACAAAAGTAGAGATCACATCTGCCGTCTCATAGATTGATTCATTATATAATAGAATGATCTTCTCATAGCCCACGCTCATCATACCGCCGATCTGCATGATGAGGAGAATTACAATTGTCGGTTTAATTCCTGGCAAGGTAATGTGCCATATCCTTCGGAATCGTCCCGCGCCATCCAGTGCCGCCGCCTCGTGCAAACCACTGTCTACCCCCGCAATCGCAGCCAGATAGATAATGCTGCTCCAGCCTACACCTTGCCAAACTCCCGTCGCCGTATAGATGGCGCGAAAATATTCTGGAACCTGCAAAAGCGACTGTGGCTGCGCGCCAAACCAGGATCCTATCTCATTAAACAGACCGTCAGACAGGCAGAACTGTCTGACCATACCGCAGATGACAACCGTCGATACAAAATGTGGAAAATATGTAATCGTCTGTACGACGCGTTTGAATTTCTGGCTTCGCAGCTCATTCATCAAGAGCGCCAGAATGATAGGCGCCGGAAATCCAAACACGAGCGAATACAGGCTGATCATGATCGTGTTGATACAGACACGCGCGAAAAAGATGGAATCAAAAAACGAGATAAAATGATACAACCCATACTGACTGGTCCAGGGACTGCCCCAGATTCCCAGATTCGGTTTATAGTCCTTAAACGCAATGATAATGCCGACTATCGGTTTATAGCAAAATAAAATATAGAAGATCACAACCGGAAGAACCATCAGATACAGCGGCCAGTTGCGTTTCATATCCTTAGAAGCTCGCCTTCGAAACGTATCGTGAGCCAAAACCATCACCTCCTGCTCGAATAGACGGATTGCGGGGAGATATCCCCGCAATCCCCCTCAATTTACCGTGCCATGTAGCGGTCGTACGCCGCCTGCTCCAGAGCCAAGAGTTCCTCTGCTCCCAAAGACTTGATTTCCGTGACAAAATTATCCCAACCATCCATAGAAGAAGTACCCAAAATGAACTTGGTAATCTCTTCACGACAATAGGTATCTAAAGTAGAATACTTAGCTGATTTTGTTGCACTCTCTTCTGATGTATATGTCACAGGTGGGAAAACGTAAGTTCCCATATCCGCCTGCCACGTCTGCATGATCGACTGCACCTCGTCCGAAAGCAGGTAATTCAAATCACGGCTCGGATAAGCCCAGTTCGTCGGCTGCGCAAAATATCCACGGGCGGTAGACGGCGCATCTCCTGACGGATTATTCGTGATAATATCGGTAAAACCAACGAAATTGCCATCTTCATCCGCTTCATAGGATACGCCCTCTGTTCCATAAGCACACAAATTAATGCCTTCCGGTGAATAACTGTAATCCATGAAACGACAAACAGCTTCTGCATTTTCCGTCTGTGTACTCATAGTTAATGCATATCCACCATCGTATACTTTCCAGAAATGGCTAAACTTCGGCTGATCCCCTTCATTCATCACAAGTGTAGGAACTCCTGTCACTTTGTTGGATGCATCAGCTTCTGTCAATACATCAATACAATTCTGTACGTTTGTATATTGTTGAATTGCTACTCCCGCTTCACCGTTTGCAAATTTAGCTTGTACCGTACTCTTATCTACCGTTGCTAGATCTGTATCAAGCAAGCCTTCTGCATACCATGTGGCCATCGTCTCCACAAAATCACGATATCCCTCTTCCAGAGGCCCAAATTTCACCTGTCCATCTTCTACATAATATGGGTATGCTACACCAAATGGTGAACTTAAAGATGAGGCCGCTGTCTCCAGCCATAACCAGCGAAGCTCAAAAGTAAGCGGGACTGTTACTCCTAAGTCATTCTTAAATGCAGTCAATGCCTCATACATATCATCAATAGTTTCTGGAACTTCGAGCCCTACTTCATCTAACCAATCTTCACGAATTACCAATCCAGTTCCCACTTCCGTTCCTTCTTCTCTCAGCCAAGGTGTAGAGAAAAGCTGTCCATCATCTGTTCTAACAGTACGATCAGTATCTGGATTTTCTGACAAAAACTGTGCTAGATTAGGCAACCATTCCATATATTGATCCAATGGCTGGATATAACCATCCGCCATAGCTGTCATAGGCCCTCCTGGAAAAGAAACCCAGTTGCAACAGAACATGTCCGGATATTCTCCCGACGCAAGGAGCAGGAGAAATTCTTCGGTTGTATCAAATGCACCAGAAGCCGCTCCGATAAATTCCAGATTAATACCTGTATTTTCTTGAATCATCTCCCAGAAATAATAATCTCTCGCATATTCCGGAATATCTTCAATTTCATAAGAATCCCTGTTTATCGTCAGCGTGACCGTTCCATCCATCGGATAGGAAAACTCAGGCCCTACCTGTTCTTCTCCCTCCGAGGCTTCCTGCGCACTCTCCGCGGTGCTGCCGTTTGCGCTTTCCTGCGGCGTGCTGCTTTCCCCACCGTCGCCGGAACATCCGGCCAGTGTCCCGACTACCAGCATTAGTGCCAGTATCAAGGAAATCATCTTCTTCATACCAATACCTCCTGTAATTTCGATTTTGGAAGATCGCCTTCCGTTGATACCAGAGTAACACATTGGGCGGAATATATAAATGCTCTCTTTCGTCAATTCTGCGACATTTTTCCCATTCTTCTCCCTTTTCGCTTGTTATATTTCCTCATCCCCTTCCCTCATATTCCCCATTCCCTCATCATTTTCTCCATAAAAAAGAGGATGTCTCGCATCACTCCTGTGATTTTGACATCCTCTCTCATGATTTCTGTACAACACCCTGATTCGCCTGCCAGATGGCATCCTTGAATTGTCCCGGCGTGATTCCTTCGTTTTTCTTGAAGGCTCTCGTGAAGGTGTTGAGGTTGGTATACCCCACCTGCTTCAGCACTTCACTGGCCGACAACATGCCGCCGCTCTCGATGAAAATGCGCTTCGCTTCCTGAATCCGGCGGTAATTGATATAATGCAGCGGGCCATGTCCCGTTACATCCTTGAAGGCCTTATTCACACCCGATGGCGCCCGGTGAAAGACCTGGCACAGGCTATCCACGCTCAGCAGCACATCCGCGTAATGCTGGTCAATATACTCTTGCATACGCTTTACCAGCTGTTCATCGCGACTGGCGCTCCGACCTTCCTCCTTCGCTGCAATGCGCCGCAGCTCTGCCTGCAGCGCCTTTTTCACTTCTTCATAGCTCTGCGGACGAACCTGGATGTTGCGAAAAGCCAGCATCTCCTGCCTGGAATAGGCACCCGGATGGATCTGACAGATTCCATAGACCAGATTATAAATCGCCATCGCCGCCGTCTTCGCATCGACCAACGAGGAAGTTCGCTCTTCCACATAGGCAGACCACAGCTGTTCCACCGTACTGTCCAGCG
>CAJFUA010000099.1 GCA_904420085.1 uncultured Eubacterium sp.
AGTGCTGATGTAACTGTCAAAGCTGAACCTGTTGAATTTGAAGTAACTGATACTGCTGAACAACAGGCTTATGGAATGGTAAACAAATATGCTGTTTTTGATCTAACAGATCTTGAAGGAACGCACTTGGATGATGCCAATATGACAGTTTATGATTCTGATGGTACTGTCGTAGATGAATTTGATACTTCATTTATGACTATCGATGAAGATATCATTGCTGTAGTTGAAAGTGAAGGCAAATATGCTATGGCTGATTCAAGTATCAGTGATGATGGCAAAGTTGAAGGACGTTCAGTTTATATAACTAAAGCTGGTGACGAATACCGCATTTATGCTACATTTACATCTGGTACTATTGATGAAACTAAATCTGAAACTCGTGTATTCTTTATGGATGCTGAAGGAAATACAAAAATTGCTGTTAAAGGTTTATCTGAAAATTCATCTTATGTTATGGAAGAAACTAACGCTCCTGAAGAGTATGTTGCTTCTATCAACACTGAAATGAATATTACTACTGATAAGGATACTCAGTCATTTACTATGAGCAACAAACAGTTTACTGTTAATAAAGTTGATGAAAACGGAGATCTTTTAGCTGGTGCTGAATTAGAAATTCGTGATACTGAAGGTAATGTAATTAACTCTTGGACTTCTGATTCTGAAAGTGGTCATATTACTAGTGGACTTAGAGAAAACGAAAGCTATGTATTAGTCGAAGTTGTTCCACCTTACGCTTATGAAACTGCTGAAGAATTGAACTTCAATATTGATGATGTCAAAGAAAATCAAGAAATTACATTAGCAAATGAACTTATCTTGACAGATGTTACTGTTACTTTGACAGATAAAGAAACAGGGCAACCTATTACTGGTAAAGACTTTGTATTCGGTATCTATTCTGATAAAGAGTGTACTGATCTTATCCAGGAAGTACATTCTGATACAGCAACCGGTACTGTAACATTTACTGATTTGCCTTATGGAACTTACTATATCAAACAATTATCTGCTCCTGAAGGATATTACATCAATGACGAAGTGTTTGAAATCGTTATTGATGAAAACTTCCAGGGTGTGGGTGACATCCATAATATGGCAATCGAAGTTGCTCCTGTTCCAGTAGATACTGGTGTAAGAACTGGTGATAATGCTGACTTGGCTGGTTTAGCATTATTGATGGTCGGAGCTTGTGCGGGTGCTTATATCAGTAGAAAAAGAAAACACACAGCCTAATTAATATATTCGATTAAGCTGGATTCCATTACTAAAATGGAGTTCAGCTCTTTTTTTTGTTTATTATAGTTCTATTAAAAATATCTCAATAACATATCCAAGTTTATATTAAATCAACAAACAAGCATTTTTCTATTTGACAAAAAAATTAAGGAAAGGAAAGTATTCTTATGCTGAAAAAAACTATTAGAATGGTAGTTGCTGTGATGATAGCTATGGTTAGCATTTTTAGTGGTGTAAGTACTGCTTTTGCATCTGGTGATATCATCGATAACTCCCAAAAAGCTTCTGTTACCATTCATAAATATGATCTGTCTGCTGCTGAAGAAGCTGGGATTGATACATCTGGCTATGTTTCAACTGGTGAACCTAATGCAACAGCAGAAAAAGCTCTGGCAGACTATTCTTTAAAAGGTGTGGAATTTTCCTATATCAAAGTAGGGAATATCCTAACTTTTACACAAACTGAAGGTGAACAAACTAGTATTGAAGTTGTTTACCAGATTCCTAACAAACTGATTGATATCCTGAATCTGTCTGATCCGGTAATGATTGAAGATTCAATGGAATGTTTTACGAGTGATCAAATCAACTCTGCTTTGAGCAATGCTTTATTGCAAAATACTGAAACAAAAAACAAATTAGAAGATTATATCAAAGATGGTACTGCTATGCCTGTAACAGATGAAAATGGTATGACAAGTGCCAGCAATTTAGATTTAGGACTTTATCTGTTCGTTGAAACTAAAGTACCTGAAAACGTACAATATACTACTGATCCATTTTTCTTGTCACTACCTTCTACCGATGTAGATGGTGAAGAATGGATCTATGATCTAACTGTTTATCCTAAAAATCAAAGTTCTTACCCTTCAATTGATAAATTTGTCAATGAGGAAGAAGGATATGCAGATTATGCAACTGCTAGTGAAGGAGATACACTAAACTATACTGTTGTGTCAAAACTTCCTAAGATTACATCATTAGCAACTTATCTTACCAAATATGAATTTGTAGATACTTTATGCAAAGGTATTACCTATAATAAAGATCTATCTATCAATTTCTATGGTAACTTCAATAACGCAAAAGATAATAAAACAGATCAGGTAATTGCTTCATTTACAGAAACTACTGATTTTAATGTTATCTATGGGACAAAGGCTGATGGAAGTACAACAGCTACTATTTCCTTTACTGCTGCTGGATTACAGAAATTAAATACTACAGCTAATCTATCTGAGGCATATATGGGAATCCATTATACAGCCGTTGTCAATTCAAATGAAACTGTTGTAATGGGTCATGATGGTAATACGAATGATGTTGTATTGA
>CAJFUA010000100.1 GCA_904420085.1 uncultured Eubacterium sp.
CTTGAGTCCACTGGGATCTACCACATCCCGCTCCTGTGCTTCCTTCGTGATAAGGGTTTTGACTGCTCCGTCATTAATCCTATCATTACTAAGAATAGCACAAATATGAGCGTAAGGAAACTACATAATGATAAATTTGATTCAAAAAAAGCTGCTAAAGTCGGCCAGGATACCTCCCTTAAGACTTCCATTGTCCCGGATGACGCGATCATTGATCTGCGCAATCTCGCGCGTGACTACTATTATTTCAAGGATCTGCAGTCCGCCGTCGTGTTGAAGCTTAACGCGGAACTCAAAGTGTCCTTCCCCGCATACCTGGATGTGTTCAGCAAGATCACAACCCAGACATCCTTAAAGCTTCTGGAAGCTTACCCCCTTGCTGCGGACATGCTTGCCGCCCCAAAGGACGAGCTTGTGAGAATCATCCGCAACACGGCACGCTTTGGGGAAAAGTATGCCCTCGCCAAGTATGATGCTATATGCGTCGCCGCAAAGGATGCCGCTGTTTTCGGACGTGCCCTTCCCAGCAATGCGCTCCGGATCCGCCGGTATATAAAACTCTACCAGGAATACCAGGAACATCTGGACAGCATACTCGAAGAACTACATATGGCTGTTGATAAGCTGGAAGGAACACCGGCCTATGAACACATCTCCATTACACAGTCCCTGCGCGGTGTCGGCTTTTTAAGCGCCGTTGTCCTGATCGCGGAAATGGGTTCCTTTGACCTGTTCTCCTCTCCCAAGAAGCTCTATGCTTACTTTGGGTTGGATCCCGGCGTAAATGATTCCGGCAAACTCCATGGAGACAGAGTCCACATGTCCAAGCGTGGCTCCAGTCTTGCCAGGCGCATCCTGCATATGATCGCCATCAACAACCTGAAAGTGGATAAAGCAACAAAAGCGCCCGTAAACCCGGTCATTTATGATTATTACATCCGTAAATGTGCCAGCAAGAAAAAGATCGTTGCTGTTGGAGCCGTTATGCATAAGATCTGCAACATCATTTTCGCTATGCTCCGGGATAATAAGCCTTTTGAACTCATTACGCCGGAAGAACACTGTGAACGTTATGCAACAGAACACCCAGGAACTGTAAACGTCGCTGCCTGATGGAGATTTGAACCAAATTTCAAAAATCCCATAGTAATGGGTTTATTAAGGTTACCCTTTTTTACATCAGCTGCTTGAAAAAAATTTTTTTAACATTTTTCATTTTACCTATTGACATTTCTTAGCTGGACTTATGGTTGTACAGCCGCATATGCGGCAGACAGTTGCAGAACACACGTTTCGCTCTGTCAAGCAGCCGCCCGCATGTTCTATTCGTCCTTCACATTCAGAAGATCGGGGTTATCATAGACGTTGCCGATACGTTCAATTTTGTATTCTTGTTCCCCCAAAAACATATCCGCCCTGCTATTGTGATAGTCGGTAATTATCCACGCTCCCCAGGATTTCGACCACTGAATCCGTCCGTTGGATTTAACTTCCCCGGCAAGATCATAATGCTGCGTATGCTGCACAATATCGTTTTCGAACAGCTCGTTGCCATATCGGTCTTTTAGATCTGTGTACTGGTCGATTGTTTCAGGGATAACCTCATAGGCAGTTTCAGTGCCATCTTGAATTGAAATATACCAGGTATTGCCGGCACGAGTTAACAGCCCGATATGCCAGTTGCCATGCGTATCCCTTCCACGAAATTTCATTTCTCTCATTTTCATTCTCCTTGTAAATGAAATCGGATTTTTCATTATGGGCTCGCTCTGATACATCCGCTGTAGAGCTGCAAAGCCACACTCTTTGTCTGCAACCGCAAGAACGACCGCCTACATATCTCCGAAGGAAGAATAAGCGTACTGCTTACAGCTGGATTTAAAACAACTGCTTGGAATCGTTTTCGATTTCAAGCAGTTGCTGCGTCTCATATCGCCAACCCGCCAATGGATGCGTCTCTGAAATGACAACCTTCTGACAGCTTTTCATAATCGATATCCAGAAGATTCAGCCTTCTAATAATACCGAAGGGGGTAAGATCGTAATTTTTACATACCTCCTCCGTATATAGAAGATCGTCCGCAGGTTGGCTGCTTTGCACTGTTACGCTCATTGGATTTGCCTGGCCGATTGCGTAGGCCAGCTGTATCGTACAGAATTTCAGCTGATATTTTTCTGCCAACTCACAGGCAATCACCCGCGCCATATAAGCACCGGAGCGATCCACCTTAGACGGATCCTTGCCGCTGAAAGCGCCGCCTCCAGCAGAACAGTAGCCGCCGTACTGATCACAGATGATTTTTCTCCCCGTAAGCCCGCAGTCCGCTTCCGGTCCGCCGAATGTCCAGATGCCTGCAGGATTGATGTTCAGTTTTGCCTTTCCCACATCAATACCGCTGCATTGAATCAGATCGTTTATGTATTCTCGGACATCACGAAGCCCATAACTTTCTTTGTGGCAAGCGCTGACCAGTATTTCTACCACGCTTTCCGGACTTCTGGGCATATCCATGTCTACCGTAACCTGGCATTTCGCGTCACCTTTCAGAATAGAATATCCGTTTGCGACATCGTCTTCAAGAAGGGCTATTATCCTGTTAGCCAAATCATGTCCATAAGGCAGGCGGCTTGCTGTTTCGCTGCATGCAAAACCGAACATGACACCCTGGTCGCCGGCACACAGCTCTTGGCCTTTCTTGATGCCATCGGCAATTTCCGGCGATTGCACGGTGATTTGCTGTATGACTGTCTCAACACCGTACCCCAGTTTCTTGCCAACAGCTTTCGCTACTTCGGAACAATTTACTTCTGCCCGCGTCGTGATCTCTCCGCACAGATACACATTTTTCCCCTTCACCATACATTCACAGGCAACGCGGCTTTCCCGATCCTGCTGAAGACAGGCAGCCAGCACGGCGTCGCTGATCTGGTCGGCGTATTTGTCGGGGTGGTATTTTGACACCTGTTCGCTTGTAAAAAATTTCATTTTTCAATGTCACCTTCCATTTTCGAAATTTTCAAACCGCATAATGCAATTCTTTGGCTTTAACACGGGTAATACGCAGGTATTCCGGTTCGCTTGCCTGAGCTTTCTTGACCGTCTCTTCGAAATCATCCTCGCAATAACTCAGCGACAACTGGGCAGCGCTTATCACATTCGCCCCCAATTCAGGATCATATTTGCAGTTGGAGGTGTTGAATGTTACATCAACAAAGTTTTCTCCTTTATCGCTGTAAAGATATACTCTCTTCAGGCCATCGTCGAAAAGATCAATACAAACGCTGTTCGCATATCCTTGCATCCCGTTTTTGTAGTGCAGCACTACATCGTACTGATTTCTTTCCACATTAACGATATTTAGATCCCTGATGGCTTCTTTGAAGCAGCGGCCTTTCGCAAGCTCAAAAGCAATAGCGCGCAGACAATCATAGTTGAGGTTGACCTTTTTTGAAAAAATAACCACGCCTGGTATTTCGTCATAGTATCTGCTGTCGATTTTATCCTTTAAATATGTTGTGATTTCATCCGGACCGGGATAGTCAAACCGAAAGTGATAGTGAAATCTGCCGGGACGGTTTACCAGATAATCATTGAGCATACTCAGCTGATTGCAGGTTATCACAAACAGCTTTTTTCCTACAGATAATCCGTCAAACAGGCTGAGCATAGAAGATTGCGGTGTAACACCATCCGAAGATTGATTTCCTGCAAAGGTTTTATCAAACTCATCGAAAAGAATCACGACCTCCTGCTCGATGGTTTCGAGATATGAAGCGATACCGGGTACAAATTGATCGATAACGATTAATGGATACCCCTTTTTTCTTGCTTCAATTGCCAGAAGCTTAGCAAAAAGCGATTTGCCGATACCCTTATCTCCACTGAGGATCACACCGAGATTTCGTTCAAAATCCTCATAAGTATCCATGACCTTCTGGATCTTTTCCAAATGTACCCCGTATATTTTGCTTTCTCTGATTTCAAAATCAGGATATTTTTCCAGGTAAAAGCCCTTGTTTTGGCTGAATCGAACAATATAGTTCTGCACTGGAAGTATGTCATATGTTTTCATGGTGTCATCGAAAATCTCGTAGGAATTTCCATAGCTAATGGCTTTCATAATGCTTCTACTCCTTCATAAATTATTTTTCAGCCATGTTTGAAAAACGCCAGACGGCAAAGACTTCTGCTTCACGTTTCACTCGTCCGTTTGAAGTGTTTCTTTTCATTCTGTAACCAGCTATGAACGCTTAATAATCCTGCTGCGTTTGGTACTCTTTATTTCCTAGCATTTCCCTGGCCAGTTCAAGAGCTATTTCTTTGCTATTGACACATTGAATATCCTCTTTTGTGATTACCGTACTCTGAGAAACCAAATAGCTTAATTTCTCGCTTCCGATCTCCGTGAGGATAATAGCGTCATCTTTATCCAACAATTGCTGCAAAGCGGTATAAAACGCTTCTAAATTATCTTCCTCACCGCCTTCTTGATTTTTTACCGGTAAGCCGTTTATGCTCCCTGTACATCCAAATGCATACTTGATCTTCCCGTCTTCCTGCTTTTCCTCAAAAATTTCAACCTTATCCCCTGTGGACAAGCAGCTTATCAGGATCTTCAGCGCTTCGGAATTTACAACAGAAAAGTAGTTTGTTCGTATCTTTGCATAATAGTTGGCCATATAAATTTCCTTTCCGTTCCATATTTGATTTGTTTCTTTCATACCGTCTCAGGCTACTTGATACCTTAATCGATACTCTCCGTCACCTTCCGCAATGTACTGATCCTGATGCTCGTACAGCGTCGCCCGAATCCGCTCCTTATAATGAGGATTTTTCTTTGATTTCGGATGTTCTGCCAGCCGTTCGTACAACAGCTCTAAAGAAGCACGGCCGCCGAGGCTCTCGAACGTCATCCGTATCAAATGGTGCCAGGTCAGGGATGCGTCGTCCTTTTTCTGCGCATCGAACCTGCTGCTGAGCGTTTTGGAAAACGGAACCATAAAGATTTCTTCTTTATGGAATAAAAGCAGATACTCACAGACCACCGGAATAAACGGCTTTGCGTACCGTTTGGTGTCTGAATTGCAGTTGAACTGCGCTTTCACAATAAAAGACTCATAGTTCCCGATCTTCATCATATCCGACTGCATACTGTAAAACTGTCCACGCAGCCGCATATCGCCGACGAGCACTGCAAGCCTCCCATCCCTGCGAAGTGCCATATACAGTTTTTTCATCACAAAATTCATCTTCTCGATGAAATCACGATACGTTGGGCATCTTGACAAATCGTCGGGATGAGGCTTTCCCCACATATTTCCGCTGTAAGCGATCATTGACCAGTATGGTGGATGCCAGAAAATCACATCCGCCGACTCATCCACCTCGTCTTTCAGTGCGTTCCAGCTGCCGCGGCCCTTGGCCGGATTTGGATTCAGATCGTAAAGGCAGGACCGAATCCCCAGGTTTTCCGCCACAATGCCGCTGGTTCCGCTGCCACTCATCGGGTCGAGCAGCGTAAAGTCCGATGTGTCCTTTCCGTAATAGCGTTTTGTATCCAAAACGTATTTGACAATGGACTCTACCACTTTGGGAGAACAATTGCCCCGCCATGTGTTTTTCCCGCCTTCTCCTCTTTCGGGGAAGGCGAGAAAGCTAGTCAGCTCCTTTCCCACTCTCTGGCGCAGATTTTCCGTTCCGAGCTCCTGGGCTACGGTCAGCCAGTCTGAACCAAACTCTTTTTCAAGTGCAGCAACTGCACGCTGTCTTTCGTTTAACGTCATGCTCATTTCTCCTTCATCTTATAAAATCACACCGCCTTTCAGACTGCCGTTTATTCACACGATTAAAATCGCTGCTCGTCCGTCTGCTATATTCCCGATATCCCTTCATCGCCACTCTTGATTGTGTGCTTCATTTTCGATTAAATTCAGAGTATCCTTCCCATTCCGGGCAATCAAAAATACGGGACATATGCAGTTCTAATGCATACTCCCGTCGCTCCTGATCGTTTTTCAGCCAGGGAATTTTCTCTTTCACCCAGTACAAAAGGCGGGCAAAAAGAGTTTCTTCCCCATATCGTCTCACCAATTCCTCTGCATACGCTGTCCAAACCTTCTTCTCCAGATCTCCGATGTCTGTCATGACTCCGCATCTGTATTGATAGACCTTATTCCCGTAACGGTCCCGTTCGGAAAGCAGCACAGATCTGCCTGTGTGATAACGCACCCGTATATCCTGAAACGTTATGTTTGGCGGCACCTTGATCTCTTCATTGCCCATTTTGACTTTCCTCATCATTTGCAGAAACAGTACTATCAGCAATTTTTCGGCAGGAAGAAATCATATCATTTATTTCGAAAGCGTCGCATTCGCTGATGTTCTGGCACAGCCTGTATAAGGTGTTTAATGCGTCTTCTTCCTTCATCAAATCATCGATTTTTTCGTCAGGAAGCAGACAATCCGGCAGCACACTGAGAATTTTGCCTTTCAGACTGAATTCGCTCAGCGCATCCGCTTTTACACCTTCTTGACTAAAGAAAATACGCGCCGCCATCTCGCGATACTCCTGTTCAAGCTTTTTCATGAGGTCCTCTCTACCGGGCGTTTTCTCCTTCGGCATAAGCATATATCGTGTCGGTGCCAAATTCTCGCCCATAAACAGCTTATAGATGCAGCCCGCAATGTACTGCATACGGTCATAACCGGCGCTGTCCTCTGAAAGTGTCTTTCCTACCGCAAATACCTTTTGCTCTCTGGATGATTCCTTTTCATTGCAAACTGTCACTATCACATACAGATATATTCCCTCGCTGCTCCCCCACTGGGCATAGCAACACATGTCGAGAAGCTCCGGAAACTCCGTACATTTTTTGAAATCACTGTCTAGATTGAAATACTCATCCGGTAACAGACCCGATGCTTTCAATGTATCTGACAGTTCGTTAAATACATCTACAACCTTGCGGGAGCCGACACACCGTCTGAGCCCCGACTTCTCTCTATCACGTTCCCAAATTTTCGTTTCAATCATGAGTCACCCTCCGTTTTCCCAAATTTTAATCATACTGTTTCAAAAAAAGTCAACTGATATCCTTCAAACGGAAGCTCCCGAGTCTTGGCTAGTGTCTCTGTTATGACTTCAAAATAATAGTCTCCGTTTTCATACCGGCGCATAGTAACCAAATCGTCCGCCTGAATTGCCGTTTTCAGCTTTTTTACATACCCAAGCACTGCATTGACACTATGCTTTTCGAGGTCCTTTTCACTGATCCCTTTACTCAGGGCTCTAAGTTCCCTGTAATCTTCAAACTCCTGAAAAGCACAAAACGTTGCTGCTGCACGCTTTCTGATCTCGTCCGCCCGAGCCATATATTCGCTTTCTACTTTTGGCGGCAGCTCTCTCTTCGCAGTCTCCGGCAATTCACACGCGTCACACAGTTCTCTTAGACGCCGCTGAAATCCCATAATATGGTCACGCACCAAATTCAGATTTACGCCATCCGGCCAGGTAGGATCCCTACCGCCGTGTTCATACAACGCTTTCCACTGGTCAAAGGCTTGGTTGCATTCCGCAATCAGTTGGTCAATCCGTTTTTCCCTGCTCAGTTCATTTTTCTTTGCCATTTTCAAGACCTCCTTCATAAATTAAAAGATTGTGATATCCATTTACTTATGAAGCTGAATGAGATACAAGAAAACTTTCCGGAAAGCAAAAAACTTCACCGCCTTTTCGTGCGGTGAAGCAAAAACAATGCTTGTTTACTTGACAAATAACCGGCCGTAACCTTCAGAAAACCGTCACATAACTTTCATATAAGCATGCGTTAATACATTAGCATTGCGCTCATATAACGCCATAATAGAATTAGTAAAGTTTTATATTAAAACGGAGAAACAGGATGAATTTAAACGAACTGCATGCCAATAAAATTGTACCGGTTGTGAAATCGACGAAGTAAAAAGGACGGCAGCACATCATCGTGTTACCGTCCTTTCCTATATCGTTGATCATTTTTCATTAAGCCGCTCTGCCGTACTGATCAAAACTTTAAGATCCGCCTCGGACATATTGCGGGTTAATTCATATAGCCTTTGAACAAGCTGAGGTTCTTTTATATCTTCGTCAAAGAACTCTTTAGGTGTAACACCAAGGTATTCGCAAATATAAAGAAATTCTCCCAAGGACGGCATAGCTCTGCCTGAAGAGATACTTTGCATATAGCTTTTGCTATGGCCTAAATCGGTACTCATTCTATATTCCGAGACGTTCTTTTTCGTCCTCAAAACGGAAATCCGATCTCTGATATATTGAAGATCCATCGCTCACACCTCGCTTTAAATTATTTTATAATAATTTAAGCGGTAATATTCACGATGATATTACCGATTATTGTTGATAATTACCGATATTAGCGGTATAATATATTTAATATTCAAGCTAATATTAGTAATAATTCGTCGGAGCATTATAGTTATGTTGGAAATTTGCACTGTCGCCTTTTTCGGGCATAGATACATTGATAACATTTATAGGGTAGAAAAAATTCTGGAAAACCAGATTCGGAAACTTCTTGACGAAAACGAGTATGTGGATTTTTTAGTCGGTCGTAACGGGGATTTTGATCAGTGCGCTTCATCGTCTGTTTTCCGCGTAAGAAGGGATTATCGGGATTATAACAGTTCTTTGGTTTTGGTGCTGCCATATCCTACTGTGGAAAATTTTTCCAGTTATGCACATTTCATAATGTTTTCTCCTTTGCACATTTGCTCGCCTTCTTCGGCAATCAAAAGGCACAAGGTGCACTTATGCCCTTTGATTGCCGCCCCTCCACACGAGGGGACGGACTTTAATTCACGCAAAAATAGGTTTGCTTATTAAGCAACTACGGTGTATAAAGTGTTCGCGCCATCTGCTGTGGTTTGAACGGTATATCCCTCAGGGACAAAATTGGTGCCTGCACCTTCCGCACTGTTGTTTGCAGGATTGAAGTTAACGAATGTGCCGCCGGTAACAACAATCTTTGCATTTCCGGCTTTATAGCACCGGTCAATACAGTTCAGCAAGTAGGTAGCATTCACTCTATCACCGTACACATCACGGCCATCGAAGAATCCGCCGGTAATGTACACTGTACCGCTCTCAACGTTTACAACGCTTCCGGCTTTGTATGTACCGCCGTTAATTGTAACCGTCGGTTGAACGGCAGCAGCATTTGAGGCATCGCCCACGTTGATTCCATAGAAATCACTGTCGATACCGCCATTTTCCGCATTCAGCGTTAAATCAAAGTTTTCTGCATATATTGCGGAAATATTGGTAGGGTCGTCATCCGTAGCAGCATTTCTAAAAGTAAGTGTCTCATTATTCAGATTCAACACAGTATCAGCATTGATTTGGTTGCGTCCAGCCACAGTATTCTCGTTCATCATATTGAAAGAAGCGCCGAGATTGATAACACCGCCATCAACAAGTGTAGTTTTCAGACTTTCTGCATCAACAACCGGATACTTCGCATCCTTATCATACTGATCGTTAAAGCTGTCTGCTTCATAAGGAGTCTGGGTGGCAGCGAGCGTCACGCCCAGGTCGACATAGAGAGGCTCCCCGTCGCTCGATTCCTTCCCGTTGTTCAGATTGTAGTCGTTATCGTTCGCGCCCGGCTCCCAGTAGATCACTACCGCATATGTATCTGACGCCCCGGAGAGAAGCACTCCGTTCTTCACAAAATCGGACAGGGTGCTGTCGAAGGTCAACGCCTGGGCGGCCGTCCTGTCGCCGGAGAAGGATTCATCTAATATGGCTACCTTCAGCACATCTACCAGAGACAATTCCGTATCTTTTACGGTGTTGTAGCCGGCGATATTCATGGTCAACTGATATTTCAGCGCCAGACTGCCTACATTTTCCACCTTAAAGTTCTCATAGGCGATCACGCCAGGCTCCCACTGGATAGCTGTGCCATCCTCCTGCGTGAACAGGTTTGTAGCCCCATCTACCTTGTCGGTCAGGTCATCTCCGTGGTACAGCTCCACATCAAGATTTCCGGCGACGATCTGGTTTCTGCCGGAAGTGACGCTGTCTGTGAACCAGGCGAAGGTGGAGCCGATGAGCATTGCCACGCAGACGAGCATCGCGAGGATGCTGCTCATCAATGCTCTTTTTGTACTTTTGCTGTTTGTCATTTGTTTGTCCTCCTATATGTATTTTGTCAGCATTTTCCGGATCAGACACGCCCCGAAAAATGCCGCCAAAATCGGAGTGTGCCTATTTTGTTTTGTTGCTCTCCCCCAAAGGGTTAGTC
>CAJFUA010000101.1 GCA_904420085.1 uncultured Eubacterium sp.
CTGCTGGTGAGCAACTGGTATAAGGAGAGTGCAACGGATGATCTTGGGCTGCGGGTCAATATTACCGACGGCACCTTCATCAGCGCGGAGGGTGCAAAGGCCATTGACCATATGATGCCAGATCCTCCGAGGACTGATGCGGAATTCACTTGCACTGTCAGAGGGGGAACTTTCCGCAATGCCGCGCCTGATGAGGCGTATATTCCTGTCGGTTACCAGATAGACGGGACAGGCCCCTGGACGGTCAAGGAGAGCGCCAACGGCGCGATGGAAGTAACCCCGCCCACAATCAGCGACGGCAGTGCCTCTGCAACCATGGACGGGGTGTACACCGGTACAACCACAGCGGTCGAAGGTGGTAGTAACACAGGGCCTACTGGCGAGGAATCCACCGGGAACAATAACGGTGACGTGACGGTAAACCTCACCACAAGCAGCAGCACGACCTCCACCACCCTGACGGTGACGCAGTCCGCCGCGGAGTCGCTGGATGCCGCCAACAGTCTGACAGTAGTTACCAACAGCGGCACGGTGTCTTTGGACAACACCGCTCTGAATAAGATTGCCGGGAGCGTAACAACCGCCCCCGTGGAGATTACCATTCAAAAGACTACCATCAGTACCCAAGGTGTGGCGGCATCCTATCGTGTCTCGGTCCAATCCGGCGCGAAGGACTTGCTGCCCAGCGGCGAGGCCAACGGTACCATCACCATCACGGTCCCTTCACCAGTGGTGGGGCAAACAGCCTCTGCCTATCAGGCGTGGTATGTGACCGGTGAAGCGGATGCGATGTCCTATGTTGAAAAATTGGCCATCCGCGATGCCGAGGGCGGGAAGATCGCCATTGCCATTGGGCACTTGTCCGACATTGTGCTTGTAAAGAATGACAATGCCCCGGCTGTTGTAGCGGAGATTGTCAACGGGAACCAGTTTACGACCCTCCAGGGCGCTATTAACGCGGCGCAGGAGGGGCAGACAGTGGCGCTGCTAGGGAATATTGTGCTGGATAAGCCTGTCGTGGTTTCCGGGGATAAGACGGTTACCCTGGATCTGAGCGGCTGCACCGTGACGCCCGGTGGTGGGTATACAAAGAGCGCCCTTGTTCTCGTGGAGGCCGACGGCAGCCTGACTATCAAGGACGGTAAGACCGGCGGGGCGGTTGGCACCGCGGAGAGTTATACGGCGCGGGGGATTTCAACAAAGGGGACGCTGCGGCTGGAGGGCGGCACAGTTTATGCGGACGAGATCGGCATCCTGGCCTCCCCCAGCGCAGTGCTGGAGGTAACTGGCGGCACGGTGACAATGGCCGACAGCGGCAACAGCACAGGGAAAGCGATTAAAGCGCAGTTTGAGTCCACCGTGCGGGTCACCGGCGGGACGATCCAGGGCGGCGGGGCCTATGACGAGGCAAGCGGCGCAATGGGCGGTGCGATTGACGCGCTCGGCTCCCGCATTGAAATCAGCGGCGATGCAAAACTGTCTGGATACAGCGGCATTGGGCTGTTTAATCTAACCGATGGGGGCTCCGTCACCAACAGTGAGGACGCCGTCCCATCCACGCTTAAGATGACAGGCGGCAGTATCAACACAAAACTCTATGCTGTAACGGGCAATAACTTGCAGTCAGCATGTTCAATGGCCACCATCAGCGGTGGTACCATCACAACCACGGAGGGGGCTGCTATCTATTGGCCTATGGAGGGCAATTTGACCATCACCGGAACAGCGAAAGTCACTGGTCCCGTGGCGATCGAGATCAAGATGGGCACCCTGAATATCAGCGACAGTGCCGAACTTACGGGTACTGCGGAATATAAGGACCCGGATAGTTCTGGAACAACAGGTGATGGAATTGCAGAGCCCGACGGGTCTGCCCTCCGCATATCTGCGGAAAAGTACGGAAATGCAGGGCAATATAAGCAATATATCAATAGCCCAGACCTTACCGTCACAGTGTCTGGTGGTACCTTTACCAGTACATACGGCAACGCAATTGCGGTCTATAACACAGAGGCTGAAGCCAACACCTCCTCTCTGAAAGTCACCGGCGGAACCTTGACGCCCGCTGAGGGGCGCGCAGCAGTTGCCTATATCAGCGAAATGACACCAACAACCGCTGCTAAATCAACCATTGACAGCGGTGAGATGACTACGACTAAGACCAACACCACGGTTACAGTCTCCCAGGACGCGGCCAAGGCTGCGGTTACTACCGCAGGGACCACCTCCTTCTACAACACTATAGACGAGGCAATCACAGCGGCCAGCGACACAGCCCAGACAGCGGCGAATGGGGAAATCGAAGTTGCTGTATTCGGCAACGGAAGTATCAGCGCAGCAAGTCTGGATCTGAAGAACAACATCAAATTGACGGTAGCGGCCAATGTGGAGTTGACCATCCCCGTGACTTCCGCTGAGAGCGGCATGGTTGTCGCCGC
>CAJFUA010000102.1 GCA_904420085.1 uncultured Eubacterium sp.
GGGTCCTGCACCCCCTCCAGCAGCAGATAGCGGCCCCGCTCCAGCCGGGCGGGCGGCTCGCTCCTCCCCATCAGGCAGGAGAAGACCACTCCCTGCGGGGTCTCCATGGGGCTGACCGCCTCCATGACGCTTTCGCTCACCTGGACCAGCCGCGTCCCCTTGTCGGCAAGGGGGGGCAGCCGGATCCCTTCGGTAAACAGCACAGCGCGCACCGTGGCCCCCCACAGGTCAGCCTCCTGCAGCAGCTTGGGGCTGTCACACAGAAACTCCCCCGTCTCCTCCCGGTACGCCCGGGAAGAGGCCAGCTTGCGGAAGTGGGCGCACAAGGGGTTTTTCCGGCTGGTGATCGTCTCCATCATCGGCGCTCCAGTCGGTCAATATCCTCGTTGCGGCCCAGCACCACGACGCAGTCGTCCCCGCTCTGGAACACGTAGTCCCTCCCGGGGGCGATGGTCATCTCCTCCCCGCGCCGCACGGCGATCACGTTCAGCTTCCAGCGGGCCCGGATATCCAGCTCCACGATGGACCGGCCCACCCACTCCTGAGGGATCAGCCGCTCCACGATGGAGTACTCCTCGGACAATTCGATAAAGTTCAGAATGTCCCCGTCCGCCAGCCGTCGGGCCAGGCGCAGGGCCTCCTCCTGCTCAGGGAAGACCACCAGGTCCACCCCGATCTTCTCCAGTACCTTGCTGTGGACCAGGCTGTTGGCCTTGCCCACCACCCGGGGAGCGCCCAGCTCCTTCAGGTTCAGAGCGATGAGGGCGCTGCTGCCCAGGTCGGTGCCGGAGGCCACCACCGCGCAGTCAAAATTTCGGGCTCCCAGGCTGCGCAGCACCTCCGGGTCCCGGGCGTCGCCCACCGCCGAGTGGGTCACCTGGTCGGCCACCGCCTGGACCCGGCCGGCATCCAGATCCATGGCCAGCACCTCATGCCCCAGGGCGCACAACTCTGTGGCCAGGGCGGTGCCAAAGCGCCCCAGTCCGATGATCAAAAAGCTTTTCATATGTTACCTCTTCTTTCCCGGCGCTCAGCCGATCATTACGTCCGCTGTGGGATACGTGATCTTATTTTCCGCACGCTTCCGGGTCAAAAATGCAATGGCAAAGGACAGGATGCCTACCCGCCCCAGGTACATCAGCAGGATGACCAGCAGAGCGCCCGGCGCGGACAGGGAGACGGTGATGCCCATGGTCACCCCTACGGTGCCCAGGGCGGAGGCCGCCTCGAAAGCCGCCTGGAGGAACGGCACCTGCTCCAGGATGGACAGCACCATGGAGCTTCCTAAAAATAGGATCCCCACGGTCAAGGTCAGGGTCACCGCATCCATCACCTTGGGCTGGGGGATGGTCCTGCCCCGGACCACCACCTGCTCCCGGCCCCGCAGGCCGGAGAGCAGGGTGAGGAACAGAATTCCGGCCGTCACCGTTTTGATGCCGCCGGCGGTGGAGCCGGAGGAGCCGCCGATGAGCATGAGCAGGATAGACATGACCGCTCCGCTGTCGGTCAGCGCCCCCTGATCAAAGCTGGCATACCCCGCCGTGCGCAGGGTGATGGACTGAAACAGCGCATTCAAAGGTCGCTGCCACACCGGCATTGCCCCCAGGGTCTCTGGGTTGTCCCACTCCACCCAGGCAAAAAACAGCGCGCCGGCCAAGATCAGGCACGCCGTGATGCCCAGCACCAGCTTGGTATACAGCCTCAGCTTCCTCCAACTGCGGCGGCGCAGCAGATCCTCCCAGACGAAAAAGCCCAGGCCGCCCCAAACAATCAGAGCCATAAGGGTCGCCATGATCACCGGGTCGCCCCGCACCCCCTCCAGGCTGGTGAAAGCGCCATACTCCGGGCCCAACAGGTCAAAGCCTCCATTACAAAAGGCGGACACGCTGTGGAAGATGGAATACCACAGCCCCCGTCCCAGTCCGAACATGGGGATAAAACGGGTGGCCAGCACCAGCGCGCCGATCCCCTCCGCCAGGAAGGTGCCCATCAGGGCGTGGCGCACCACCCGCACCACCCCCTCCATGCCGTTCAGGTTCAGGGCGGTGGCCATCATTAGCCGCTGGGACAGGCCGATGCGCTGGCGCAGGACAAAGGGGACCAGGGAGACCAGGGTGACA
>CAJFUA010000103.1 GCA_904420085.1 uncultured Eubacterium sp.
GGCCCCTTCCACGCCAACCTTGGCCCATTTCTGAGTTGTGGAATGGCGCAAGATAAGGCCGCTCTCCATTCTTCTGCTTTTTCCAGTGTGCTTTTCCTGTTTTGCCCACTTGGTGAGGATACACAAATATAAGGAACAGCAGTATTTTTGAAAAAACGCTTGAAATATCGGTAGGAGTCGTTGCTGTGAAATAGGAGCAGCTTTATTTGGGGATACTCGGCCAAATACCGCGGAAGGTCAATCGGTTTTTCGTCCATCAAATCCTTGTCGCTGGAAGTATCCCGTACTGCGGAATGTAAGATGTCCCAAAGGGCAATATGATATTTCTTCAGCAATATTTCTTTTGCAGTATCCGATTTTTCTATCTTCTCTCCACAGGCCATAAACAGTATGTCCCAAAACTTATTGGAGGGATCGGCATAATAGGACCCGGTCATAAGCGACCGTTTTCCTGGAAGCGTCCCCAGAATCAAAACGACCGAATCATGTCCAATTTTTGCGGGTAGACCGTTGACCCGTTCATGCAGATGGTCATTGGCTGTGGCGCACATACTGATACCCCCTATTAGGCTACACATAACCTAATAGTATCACGCACAGCCTACAAACACAAATGATGTCTTTCTTTTTGGGTTCCGCCGCCCAGAGGGCGGCTTCAGCTCAGGTGATTCAAATGCTCGGCGGAATTCCGCCTGCGGCGAAAACGCTTACACGGCGCACCCGCGCCGCCAGCTTCTAGTGGGTGGGATGGTTTCCTCCCGCGGGTCCGTTTCATCACCCGCAGTTCAAAGCATGATTCTCACCATCCCTCCCGAAAGAGAGCCAGGCGTCCCTCTCGGGTTCGCCTGGCTCGTGTGCATATAGGTGCTCCTTTGGGGGGGGAGATCAGCCGCGGGACGGGCGAGGCAGGGACCCCTGGATCAGGAGATCCCCCCCGCCGGGCTCCCGATTCCGCAGGCTTTCGAACAGATCCAGGATATTCACCTCTTCGGAGCGGTTTCCGCCGATATCCACGTCGTAGTCCTCATCCTCCGCAGTTTCTTCCAGTTCCCACAGGCGATCGTCCACCAGCTCCTTCTCATAGCTCAACTCGACCCCGAAAAACGCCTCCAGTGTTTCCAAATCCGTCAAGTACTGCAATCCCTCATCTTCATAATCGATGTCGCGGACCTCTTCGGGAAACACGGATTCCAGATAGTCCTGAAAGGCTTCCCGCACGCGACAGAAGCCGGGATCCTCAATGGAGACGGTCCCATATTGGGCCGCCTGCTCCAGAGCCAGGAAGTCGTCCATACTGTACAAAAACGCGCAGGAAAACCACTTTCGCATGTATTGGACGGCGCGGCTCCACACCGGCTGGAAGATGGTGTCCTCCAGAACACAGAGGGTGTTCAGCAGTTCGGCCAGCTTGCCGGGCGCGTCCAGATCGTGCCAAACATCCCCATCCCGGTCCAGAAGCGCTTCCTCGCGGGCTAGGCCGGCTGCAAGCTCCAGGGCCAGCCGACCTGCCAATTCCTTCAGCTCCGGAAAACCAAGCTTGCGAGACAGGGAAATCAGCTGCAGGGCCCGCTTCCCCGCGGTATCCTCGCCTCTGATGCAGCGGACCTCATCCAGCCCCATCATGCAGAGTCGCTGGACAGCCTCCAGAAAGGGCTTTCGCACGGCGTTCCGGCTGGCCGGGCTCCACTCTCCCAGGAGCTCGCCCAAGCCGATGCACTGTTGGAAGTCCGTGAACTCCTCACAAAGGAAGGTGAACTCCCGGGGGTGCTGCTCCAGATAATCCGTCACAAAATCCTGAATCGAGGGGTTGTGGAAGCTGATCCGGTCCCGGTCAATCTTGAGAAAGGTCCCCTCCGTCTCCTGCAGGGCATCCATGAAGTCGTCACCGCCCAGCGCGCGGTTCTCCTCCCGCGCTTTTCGCTGGTGGTAGGGGAGATAGGCCTGCTGCAGCTTGTTTTTGAGAGCCCCGTGGCGGCAGGTGCCCATCAGCAGGACCAGATCCCGGCCGGTGGGGCTTAGCTGCCGCCGGAACGCATTCTCCCAGAGCTGTCCCGGGTGATCCAGGGTATCCAGAAAGAAGTCGTAGAAACCGCTTTGCTCCTGCGCGGAGAACATCGTGGTGACGGTCTCAATGAGCCGGGGATTGTAATTGGGGTGATCAATGAGCTTGAGCACCCGCCGCTCCCGCAGCAGATCCTCCACCCAGGCCTGGGGAGCCTGATAGAAGTACAGGTGATTGTAGAGAATGTGGGCACGGTCCGACCGGGTGTAGTCCTCCAGCGACAGGATACAGCGGTTGTAGTCGAAATCCTGCCGGGCGAAGGACTCATATTCCTGCTGGGCCCGGTGCAGAAGGTACTCCCGGGTGGTGAGGATGAGGACTTTCCCGCTCTTTCGGGAGAGGCTGGAGAGGAACTCCAGCAGCTCGCTGCCCTCGTTCTTGTTCTGCTTCAGTTCCAGAGCGGTGCTGCCCAGGAAATCATCGTAGAAGAACACCTGCTTCACCCCGGCCCGGTAGGCATCCAGAGCTTCTCGGATGTCGCTGCGGACCTTGACGAGCTGATACCCCTTGGCAAGATAGTGAATCGTCAGAATCTGCGCCAATGTCGTTTTCCCGATGCCGGGGATCCCGGAGATGATGCAGCAGTGATGCCGGGACAGCATCTCCATGGCCTTGCTGTAAGCGGTGCGGCTCTGCACATAGAGCCGCAGCCTCTGCTGCAGGAACTCGCGGTGGAATGCGCTGCTCTGTAGGCTGCCGTTGTTCAGGACCTGATCCAGAACCGCTGTGCTGGTGAGCCACAGCTTGTAGTGGCTCCGCTCGACTTCAGGGTACTGCCGCAGCAGGGCGTTGAGCTCGTTTCCCCCCAGGATGTCTCCCGGTGAGACGCAGTACGGCTGCAAGAGCTGATACAGCGTGTCCTTCTCCGCCGGTGTCAGGAAGCGGGAGGTGGCCAGCAGATACCGCGCCGGGCGCAGGCGCGCCAGCTTGGGGACCTCGGCTGCTACCGCCTGCTTCAAACCGGAAAAGGGCGTTCTGGCATAGTGCTTGCACTGTACCACGAGTTCGCCTGCTGGACTCTTGGCATACCGGAGATCGATCCCGCGGTCCCGCCCCTGCCGGAAGCCCTCCAGCGGGATTCCCAGCAGTTTCCCCAGAAGATCCTGGCACAGCAGCTCAAAGTCATAGTCCGAGAGGGACTTGAAATCGTACTCCATGTTTTTCTCACCACCCCGCTGGCTCTGTCTGACTCCATTATACCGGATCCAATCGGAAAATCAATGCTCGGAAATGGCTTCCGGCAGCCCGGAGGCCCAGCCCCGGCGCGGCACGGGAGCTCCGGGCCCCGCACCGGGCTCCCCGTCCCACCGCATTTTTTCTAGCAGAAATTGACATCTTTCCAGAAGTGTTGTATCATGAAAATAAGTCATATTAAACAATTCCTTCGCGGCGGTCGTCCGCGCCGCAGAGTTTCGGGAGGTGCCTGCCATGCAGGTGAATGCAGAGAGAATTCTGAAGCGGATTCAGGACCTGGCCCAGTTTAACGCCTCGCCGGGACAGGGGATCACCCGCTTCTCCTACAGCCCCCAGGACGCCCAGGCCCGGGCCTACCTGATGGAGCGGTTCCGGGAGCTGGAGCTCACCGTCCGGGTGGACCCCATGGGGAACATCCGGGCCCGCTGCGAGGGGACGGACCCGGCGCTTGCGCCCCTGTGGATCGGCTCCCACATCGATTCCGTGCGCCACGGCGGGCCCTATGACGGCATCGTGGGCGTGGTGGGCGCGCTGGAGACGGTCAGCGTCTTCCGGGAAAACGGGCACCGCCCCCGCCGCAGCGTGGAGGTGGTGATCTTCCCGGAGGAGGAGGGCTCCAACTTCGGCACCACCATGGTGGGCAGCAAGTGCCTGGTGGGGAAGCTGGATTTCCACGGGCTGGAGCAGCTGCGGGCGGAGGACGGCCGCACCTGCGTCCAGGTGGCGGAGGACTTCGGCCTCCATCCCCGGGAGGTGGCGGAGTGCCGCCTGCGGCCCGGTGAGGTGGACGCCATGGTGGAGCTGCACATCGAGCAGGGCATCGTCCTGGACCGGAAGGGGCTCCGGCTGGGGGTGGTGGAGGCCATCGCCGGCATGGTCACTGTCCGGGTCACCGTGACGGGGGAGTCCAACCACGCCGGGGCCACGCCCATGGACATGCGGCGGGACCCCCTGGTGGCCGCCGCCCGGCTGATCGGCCGGGTGCAGGAGATCGCCGCCAGCGAGTGCGGCGAGGCCACGGTGGCCACGGTGGGGGAGATCCTCTGCTCCCCCAACATGCCCAACGTGATCCCCGGGCAGGTCTCCTTCACGGTGGACATCCGGGACATCCGGGATGCGGGCATCGACCGGGCGCTGGAGCTGCTGCACCAGGCCATCCGGGAGACCACGGACGCGGGCTTCACCGTGACGCTGGAGACCATCGGCCGCAACCAGCCGGTGACGCTGACGGAGCGGGTGGTGTCCGCCGTGCGGGAGGCCGCCGAAAGCTGCGGCGCCCCCTATCTGAACATGAACAGCGGCGCTGTGCATGACACCTCCATGCTGGCGCTGGTGACGGACGTGGGGATGATCTTCATTCCCAGTGTGGACGGCAAGAGCCACAACCCCCAGGAGTACACCGCTCCGGAGGACATCGCCCTGGGCTGCCAGGTCCTGCTGGAGACGGCCCTGCGGCTGACTGCGTGACCCCTGCGGGCCCGGGGCCCGCTCTGCGATAAAAACTGAAAGGAGCACTTCCATGACGACACTCATCAAAAACGGAACCCTTGTCACCGCGGACGCGGAGTACATCGCAGACATCCTGGTGGAGGACGGGAA